>JAAFHO010000371.1 GCA_013297575.1 Chitinophagales bacterium | reverse complement strand
GTAGAGCCATGAATGCTCATTTGTTTCCAAAAAATAAGTTGCGGACTAAGGCCATTAATCTTACCCAAAGTACCCCCATAAATACCCAAACGACCACCTATATTACTAAGTCCCACCAATTTAGCAAACTGGTCACCCGCCGCCGAATCAATGATCACATCAAAACCACCCGCTTGTTGTCGTAGTTGTTTGTCCCAATCCGTAGTGTGGTAATTGATCCCAGCAGTCGCGCCCATCCTCACTGCCTTCTCAATTTTTTCATCCGACCCCGAAGTTACCCATACTTCCGCGCCAGCAGCCACCGCAAATTGCAGTACAAACAATGCCACGCCACCGCCAATACCACTAATAAGTACTTTTTCACCCTTTTTTACTTGGCACCGCGTATGCAGCACCCGCCATGCAGTCAAACCAGCCAAAGGCAATGCAGCGGCTTCTTCCATAGAAAGATGCTCTGGTTTAGGCATAATATTGGCATTAGGCACCAGTACTTCTTCTGCAAACGTACCATTCACCGGCAAACCCAGGATACTATAATTTGGCCCTTGAAAACGCTCGTTACTCCCCCAATTCAGCGAAGGGTTGATAATCACCTCCTGACCGTCGCAAATACCCGCGCCATCGCTACCAAGTATCGTTGGAAACTTAATTCCTGCATATTGCCCTTTTGTAATCCACAGGTCGCGGTGGTTCAATGCCGCCGCTTTTAAGGTAACAACCTTATTTTTTTTATCCGAAACTAAATTTTCAACTTCTTGATAATCAAGAGGTTGGTTGATGTTATTCAGTACTAAGGCTTTCATTGAAAAAATTAATAAAAAAAAATGAAAAAAAATTAAACAAAAAAGTACTTGAATCGTTTATGATAGTATTACTATTATGATAACAATCAATGGACAAAACAAATAACAAGCACTATGGATTTTCTAACATAGAAATCCAAAGAAAAACAGCAAGAAGGTTTTAGAAGGATGTCTTAAAATTCGCTCGTTGAAAAATGCGCGAATTTTCTTTTTATAGTTCTCCTCAATCCCTTTTTATTGTTTAAAAGACAACAGTAGCACCCCTTGTTCCGGACTCACCACTCTATCTACTTTAACAAAAATCCCCTCCTGCACTTCTCTTTCTTCTCCCAGTTTCATATCATTTCGGCGCAATTCAATAATATCGCCCCATGCTTTAAGCCCATCCTGTTTGGGCGAAAAACTACTCAAAAAAACGAGTTGACGACTTGCTTCCCGAAGCCAAAGCGAATCAGGCATTTTAGTAAAATCACCTTTTACCGTAAACTTATATTCTTGGAAACTTTCATCACAAATATTTTGATAAATTTCCAATAAAGTACCGGTATCAAGTAATAAACTCTCCTGTGATTGCTGCCCTTCTACCTCAAAATTGTATTGTTGGATATGAGGTAAGCCTTTTTCAAAGATAGCATTGGGTCTGTATTTGCATTTCTTTTCCGCGCAAGATGTGCCCAAAAGGCCCAAAAATACCATAAATGGAATAAAATATTTCATTCTTAAAATTCTTTTAGCTGCAAAAATCCGATTAATTTGGGAATTATATACCTTGCGCCTCTAATCAATTTTTTAATACGATGCTCAATAGACGTACATTTCTTAAAAATGCAGCCGTTACAGCCGCTGCTGCCCCTTTTATTTCAACCGAAGAAATCCTAAATCCCGTTCCTCGCCATATCGGCCTCCAACTTTGGAGCGTACGCGAGGATATGAAAAAAGACCCCAAAGCCACCATCGAGGCGGTGGCTAAAATGGGCTACCGCGAAGTAGAACCATTCGGTTTCAATGAGGGTAAATTATTTGGCCTTAGTTACGATGAGTTCACAAAATTACTCAAAGACAACGGCCTTACCATGCCAAGTACCCACAGCATGATGACCTCTAAAAACTACGACGCAGGTAAAAATGATATTGATGATGATACCAAAAAAGTCATCGATAATGGCGCTAAATACGGCCTAAAATACCTGATTGTCCCTTATATGGCCGACGAAGACCGCAAAAAAATGGACACTATGGTAAAACTATATGGTGCCGCTGGCAAATACGCCAAAAAAGCAGGCGTGCGCTTGGCTTATCATAACCACGAGTTCGAATATGCCACAAAAGCACCCGATGGTCGTCGTATTATTGAGTGGTTGTTACAGGAAACCGATCCAGCAGAATTAGCCATGCAAATGGATATTTACTGGGTGGCATTTGCCAATCATAACCCGCTCGATTGGTTTAGGTTATATCCGGGCCGTTGGGAACTTTGCCACGCAAAAGACGTTGCCAAAACCGAAAAAAGAGAAAGTGTAGAAGTAGGCGATGGTTCCGTCGATTTTAAAGGTATTTTCAAAAAATCGGCGCAAGCAGGTCTTAAACATTACGTGGTGGAATTGGAAAACTACGTTACTACTCCGCTCGAAGGTGTTAAGCGCGCGCGTACCAATTTGTTGAAAATGTTCTAAAACACCTATATTCATTCGGTTTTCTGCAAATATTCAGAGATCGAGTGATGCAATAGCAAAATTGGCTTATTGTCGGGGCGATCGCAAGCCCCGACAATTTTAAGAAAATGAACTTAGGTATTTAGGGAGGGGGCTATTCGTAGTTATTATAGTGTGTGAAAAAAGTATTATTTTGGCACTTGGAAAAAATATTTTGCGGTTTTAATTTTTAAAAGAGTAGTAACTTTGCTGTGCTTTTTGTATTGTTATGTGAATTTTTATAAAATAATATAAAAAGTACTAAAAAGATTTTGCATATTACGGGTTAGCGCTAATTTTATGACGACACCAAAACATATCAGCGACAGGGTTACTTGGGCAATTGAATTTGCTTGGACTATTACTGTTGACAAAATAGTAAACAAAGAAATCAAGGTTAATAAAGAAGCATCTTTACAAATGCACTACTCGACAATTTTAAAGACTGTTCTCGATCTCATAAAATTTTCTCCAACCGACAGACTTGAAATTGAATTAGAAACGACTGTAAAAGTTGGAGAAAAACCATACATTATTGATATTTTACTAACCTATACAGATGGAATTGTAACAGAAAAACATTCAATTGAACTAAAATGCTACAAGACAATTTCATCTTCTGGCGGCAAGCGTGGTGCTGGCGACATTTTTATGCACAGCGTTTATCTTGATCTCTATTATTCAGAGTTATATTTAGGCAACAAATTTGCAGACAAAGCGACTTGTTTAATCTTGACAGACTACGAAAACTTTATTTATCCCAAAAGTAAAAAGACCAAAAATTGGACTTATGATATTTCGCAAGGACATTCATTTTCGTGTGGACATTTTACAACAAGTATTGGCGGTAAAAAAGTGGACTTCAGTTTGACAAAAACATATAAATTTGACTGGAAAAAAAATGGTGAATATTGGACAACTTTACTTCGACCAGAATGAGAAAAACTACCGCTAACACGGGTTTGGCAAAAGTGGCGGTTCAGTACTCTACAGGCACATTTGTGGTTAATCAAACATTGGTTCTCCGCATCAACATTTGTGGTGATAATCGTCACCTTCGGCAAGCCCCCCCAAACGATGTACTTAATTGTAAAAGAAGGCCGACCGAATCATTACTTACAAACAAATAACTACTTCGTAAGTAAAAGGAGGAAAGTTGCAATTTTAATTTCAGTGTAAATAAAATCTAATTGACTACTTTTGACCTAAAGAATATTTTGCTTGTTTTTGACCCAAAAAGGCAAGATTAAAGACATAAAAACTCATAATGGCTAAATATAATAGAAATATAACGGAACTTAAAAAAAATGCTGCAATGTGGTGGCCCGAAGAATTAAAAACGAAAAATGCGTTAGATAATGTTCTTCCTTTACTACTTAAAACCCAAGAAGACTTTTTACGTCTTATTGTTTTAAGTAAAAATGACCCATTTCAACTTTTTGATTTAATAAAAGCTGCCAATTACCCTTCTAATCTTTTCCTCAAACATTTAGCAGTTCTATCAGACTACGGAGGCGAACCAATTCAACGCTTAGGTCGTTCATTCAAAGACATTTTTCCAAAAGGAAAAGGAGCAACTGGAAAATACTATTTCGATTTTATTTGGAAAGAAAAAAAATTTAAATATGAGTTTAGGGCTTTACCTGTTAATGGACTAAACAGTAAAAAACTATTCATTGACGGAGCAGGATTAATTAAAGAAAAAGAATTAGACGATTTAACGTACGATATGATTGCACTTTTATTGTTTGCTTCAACTTCTGATTATGCAGAACACGCTGGTTTAACCACTTGTGAAATTGGCACTATGCTTGGTGATGAGGATGTGTTAACAAAATTTGTGAAGCAGAGATACATAATTGTTAGTAAACAAACAAGCGGTGCAACCGCTAATCGTTTGGGTCAATTAGCACAAACAGAAATAGTAAATTTTCTTACCAAAGAACTTGGCGATAAATACAAAATCATTCGCAACGGTTCAATTATAATTGATGGTTATGATAAAAAAGGCGGAATGCCTTTCGACTTAGTTGTAGAAAAGGGAGAGAAAAAAGTTGGCATTGAAGTCAGTTTTCAAGTTACTACAAATAGTACGATAGAAAGAAAAGCTGGCCAAGCAGCAGACCGCCACATATTAGTTCATAAAAACGGTTATCAGATTGCATATGTTCTTGACGGTGCAGGAAATTTTCAACGTTCATCTGCAATTTCAACAATTTGTAATCATAGCGATTGCACAGTAGCCTATACAGTTGCAGAATTTAAAGTATTATCTAACTGGATAAAAAGTGTACTATGATAAAATTCATTGATCTATTTGCAGGAACTGGTGGTATTCGTTTAGGCTTTGAACAAGCTTGTAAAAAGTTTAATTTAAAAACTGAATGTGTTTTTTCATCAGAAATTGATAAGAATGCTTGTGCATCTTATGAATTAAATTTTGGTCACAATCCATTTTCAGACGTTACACAAGTTGAGGACTTACCTGCTTTTGACTTTATGTTAGCAGGATTTCCTTGTCAATCATTTTCATACGCCGGAAAACGTAGAGGGTTTGGAGAAACGAGAGGGACTTTATTTTTTGAAGTTGAAAGATTGTTATCCAAATATAAACCTAATGGATTTTTACTTGAAAATGTAAGAGGTTTGACAACTCACGATGAAGGACGAACGTTTGAAACCATAATTAATAGCCTCAAAAATCTAGGTTATAGTGTTAATTATCTCCTTTTAAATAGTAGCAATTTTGGCGTTCCACAAAATAGGGTTCGTATTTACATACTAGGTATATTAAACGGAGATATTAAATCCAAATTGCATTCTGACGTTGGTGTCTCCGACTCTCATAAATTTAAAGAACAAAACGGGCAGACCTCACTTTTTTCAGAACCCAAAACAATACGAGTTGTAAAAGATATTCTTGAAAAGAAATTTCCAGAAAACTATGAATGTACAAAAGACTTTGTGAATAAATTGAAAAATGTAGTTGGTGAAGATTTATCAAAACTTCACGGCTACAGACTTATCGATTACAGAGGTGGGCAAGCAATTCACTCTTGGGAATTAGGAATAAAAGGAAAATGTACAAAAGCAGAAATTGAATTTTTAAATCTACTAATCGGAAACAGAAGAAAGAAAACTTTCGGTACACTTCAAGATGGAAAGTCGTTAACTATTGAACAAATAAAAACATTTTACAAAAAGAACGACATTGACACAATTTTAACCTCATTAGTAAGTAAAGGTTATTTGAGTGATTATGAAGACAAATACAATCCAGTAGCAGGAAATATGTCTTTTGAAGTGTTCAAGTTTCTTGACCCAGAAAGTATTTCCATTACTCTAACCGCTTCGGACACAAATAGACTTGGAATTGTTCAAAATGGTAGAGCCAGAAAAATGACACCAAGAGAATGGGCAAGACTTCAAGGTTTCCCGGACACTTACAAACTATTAGACAATGACAACGCAGTTTATAAACAAATGGGTAACGCTGTTTCCG
>JAAFHO010000370.1 GCA_013297575.1 Chitinophagales bacterium | reverse complement strand
TGCGCATATTAACTACGATTTAGCGATTACAACGCACCATTTTGCGGCGGGAAAAGACATCAGCAGTATTCGGGCAGATTTCGATCGGGTGAATGATATATTGGCCGATCTGACCCGTAGTATGTTGAATAGCCTTGGAGGCGTATCACCGTGCTTATTTCTGTTGGATTGGATGGGCCAGACTTCAGATGAACAACTGATTAATTTTAGTATAGAAAAAGCAAGAACACAGGCTTTTCAAACGGCTACCTTATTGCACCTTGCGCCCGATCCCGCGCCTGTACTCAAAACGGCTTCAAGCGTTTTAGTGGCTTTGTCGGAGCATATCATTCAGCCCAAAACGTGGTTGTTGCGGCGTGTTTTGGGTTTAATTCAACGATTTGAGACCAAAGATATGCAGGCGGCGATTCGAGTGATGGATTCGGGTTTTGGGTGAGGGGGCGTAGGCTTGGACAATAGCCCAGTATTTGGAAACCAATCCAATTGGCCAACCAGTGTACCAGAAAAGCAAGCCGCTTCAATTGTGCAGCCAGTGGCTGCACAATTCCAATTATCTGACAATCAATTAGTTGGAATTGTGCAATCGGTGATTGCACAATTCAGTCCGCCTCCCGAAAAACTAATGGAAAGTCTTTCTTATACTCACTTTACGTTGATTATGTCCTGCACCACTCCCCTCCAACGTGCTTTCTACGAAATCGAAAGCATCCGGGGTGGGTGGTCGGTACGAGAACTCAAGCGGCAAATCGAATCCCTGCTTTTTGAGCGTACCGGGCTGAGTACCGACAAGGAGGAACTCCTGCGCCGCACCCACAAAGCCGCCGATAAACAGACGCCCGCCGATTATTTTCGAGATCCTTACGTGTTCGAGTTTACCGGACTGCCGGAGCCGTTCCTCGGCAAAGAGACCGATTTGGAGCAGGCACTTATTACCCATCTACAAGCCTTTCTGCTTGAACTCGGCAACGGCTTTTGCTTCGAAGCCCGCCAAAAACGGCTGCTCATCGGCGACGACTGGCACTTCGTTGACCTCGTGTTTTACCACCGAGTGCTGAAATGCCATATCCTCATAGACCTGAAAACGGATCGGTTCAAACCTGCCTTTGCAGGCAATATGAACGCCTACCTCAATTATTTCAAAGAAGAAATCAAAAGTACCGACGACCAGCCTCCGATCGGATTACTGCTTTGCACAAGCAAAAACGATGCGGCGGTGCGTTATGCCCTCGGCGGACTGGATGAACAACTTTTTGTCAGCCAATACAAACTCTTGCTGCCCGACGTGGCAATGCTGCAAGCGTTTTTGGAGCGGGAGCGGGGCTTGTTTTCGGAAAATATTTAAGGTTTGGATTTGCTATTTAGCAAGAGGTTTAGTCGGAGCAATGTGAACTATATTCGACTTTTTTATGAGCGATTCCCAATTGTACAGGCGTCTGTACAATTGGAATGGGGACACTCTCAAATACCAACCAAACAACTACCTAAAAAAACTACTCCACCAATATTTTTTTCCAATAACTCCCTGTGTATTGGCTATTTTTCTGATATTTGCTCAAAATAAATACACATTTTTTACAAGCCACATTATTACCCATAAATCATGTCCGAACTAGCACTCCAAATTATCGCCGAAAATAAAAAAACCAAAGATAAAACGCTTGATCTAGGTAACTGCGGGCTGACCGAAATACCTGCCGAAGCACTTGAATGTGAGTGGATTGAGGAGTTGATATTGAGTGCTGAGTGGTGGGAATATGATTTTGAAGTGCAATTAGGAGTGAAAAAAAACAGTCAAAATAAGGGATACATAAATAAAATCACGTCCCTTCCTTCTACTTCGCTGTGTTGGCCATATTTGAAAAAAGTAGTGCTTGATTCCAATCAAATTACCGATTTATCGCCGTTGGCCGGATTAACCAACTTACAATTACTTTCTTGTGATTTCAATCAGATTATTGATTTATCGCCGCTGGCAGGATTGACCAACTTACAAAAGTATTACTGCAACTCCAATCAGATTACCGATTTGTCTCCGATAGCAGGATTAACCAACTTGCAAGAATTTTTCTGCGACTCCAATCAGATTACTGATTTGTCGCCGCTATGCAAATTGACCAGTTTGTTGCAGCTTTCCTTCGGCTCCAATCAGATTACCAGTTTGTCCCCTATAGCATACTTGACCAATTTGAGAGCGCTATACTGCGATTTTAATCAGATTTTTGATATGTCGCCGATAGCAGCCTTGATTAATTTGCAAGTACTTCACTGCAACTCCAATCAGATTGCCGATTTGTTGCCTATCGCTCTTTTGAATAATTTGCAAGAACTTAACTTTTCCGATACCCATATTTTTGATTTGTCACCTATTTTGCCCTTGATAAAAAAAACAATTCCGGTCAAATGGGAACACGATTTCAAAGATGGTATTTTTATTCAAAACTGCCCCCTAATCATCCCGCCCATCGAATTTGCTCAAGCAGGAAACGATGCCATCCTCGAATATTTTGATCAACTGGGCGATGATCGCAGCCCGCTGAACGAAGTAAAAGTCATTTTCCTTGGCGAAGGGGCCGCTGGTAAAACCTCCTTGGTAAAACGCATCCGAAACGAAGATTTTGATGCCAAAGAAAGCCAAACCCACGGTATCCGTATCCGAAAAACGCCTGTTCAAGTCGGAGATGAATCTATCAATGCCCACATTTGGGATTTCGGTGGACAAGAAGTGATGCATGCTACCCATCAGTTTTTCTTGTCCCGCCGCTGCGTGTATGTATTGGTACTCAATAGCCGTACCGATGAAAAGGCGGAGTATTGGCTCAAACATGCGAATAGTTTTGGCGGCAACTCACCCGTGTTGGTCGTATTGAACAAAATGGATGAAAACCCGGGCTACGATGTCAATCGGAAGCAATTATTGGAAAAATACCCGCAAATTGTGGATTTTTTCAAGGTTTCCTGCAAAGAAAACAAAGGTGTGGAGGAATTTAAAGCGGCTTTGACCGATCAAATCGCCCGCTCGGATACCCGCCGCACGCCATTCCCCAAGGCATGGGCAGCAGTGAAAGATCATTTCAACAATATGACCGAGGATTATATTGAGTCCTCCGTTTTTCAACAGGTATGTGCCAATAATACCGTGGAGAAAAACATTAGCCAAGAAGTATTATTACAGTTTTTGCACGACCTTGGGGTGGTTATCAATTTTAAACACCTCAAAAATTTTGATACCCAGATACTCAACCCCTTGTGGCTCACCAATGGCGTGTATCGGATCATTAATTCGCAAATCGTAGCAGACAAAAAAGGGCTGCTGCACGAGGATGATTTTGATGCCGTAATCAATGACGAACGCTACAACCAAAAAAATACCCAAGAAAAGCAATTCCATTATCCCAAAAGCAAACTATCGTATATTGTGCGGGTGATGGAGGCGTTTGAACTTTGTTCGCGGCTGGACGCGCACTGTTATGTGATTCCTCAACTGCTTCCTGTGGACGAACCCGATTTCAAGATAGAGGGGAAAGTACTGCATTTTGAGTTGCATTTTCCTGATTTTTTGCCAGATAGCATTTTCCCGCGTCTGATGGTAAAATTGAATCCTTATATCAAGGCTGATTTGCGGTGGCGCACGGGTATGGTGCTGTACAAACCAGCTATTTTTCCTGCGCATGCCCGTATCCGAGCGGATAAGGAGGATAAAGAAATTCGTATTGACCTTTGCGGGGAAGAGCCGCGCCGTTTGTTGAGTTATATCCGCGAAACCATCCGCGAAATTGCGGCCGATTTCACCACATTGGATTATCAAGAAATGGTACCTGTCCCCAATACCAATAGGTTTATACCGTATGAAGATTTAACGGCGGCGGAAGTGGGCGGTGAAAAGGAAATATTTGTGCGGGAATTGAAAAATCGTATCCCCATTGCGCATCTTTTGGATGGGGTGGAAGAGCCATCTATGCGGGGCGAAACGGCACAAATGCCCGTCAAGGTATTTGTTTCGTATGCGCACAAAGACTTAGAATACCTCAAAGAACTCCGTGCCGCGCTATCGCCTTTGGTAAGGTTGCAAAAACTCAAAATTTGGGATGACCGCGATATCAACGCAGGATCCGATTGGGGAAAAGAAATTTTTAGGGAATTGGAAGAGGCCGATATTGTGCTGTGTATGATTAGCGCGGATTTTATCCACTCTGATTTTTGTTATTCCAAGGAGTTGGCGGCGGCTCTGGACGCGCATCGAGCAGGAAAAAAGACGGTTGTTCCAATCCGATTACGCGAATGTCATTGGGGTGATTTGGATATTGCCAAACTCCAAGGAGTGCCTATGAGTAATTGGATCAGTGCAGATGCCAGCAATAAAGACAAGTTATGGACGGAAGTGGCTGGGCATTTAGAACCTGTCGTGACAAAAGCCAAGGAGCAAAAAGTGAGTCAGTTGAAGGAAAATCTAAGGGGCGGCGGCCTTGATTAATTTTGAGAATATACGCTCGTTGTAACCCCAAAACCTCAAGTGCAGGACATATTATCCCCTTAGAGCAACCTGTCCTATATTTGAAAACGATTCAGGATTTTTTGAAAAAGAATGAATGGACAGATGAGGAACAAGAACACCATAAAATATCGTATTTTTGCCTAAATATTTTTAAAATATGAAGTTTTAAATCCTTTTGCTTTTGTAAAGGGGAACGTCTAATCATACAAAACATGAAAAAATTACCACTTTTTATACTCGGACTCTTACTCACACACACCACTTTCGCTCAGATTCAAACTGGTGAAAACATTGCAATCGCCAAGACCGAATCCGGGAGCGTACGGGGTTATATCCACAAAGGCATTTACACCTATAAAGGCATTCCGTATGCCGAAGCCGAGCGTTTTATGCCGCCCGCAAAACCCAAAGCATGGAGCACTGTGAGGAGTTCCATGACGTATGGCCCGGTATGCCCGTTACTTACGCCTACTACAAGTGTCATGGATGAATCGGAGTTTGTGTTTAACCACAGTTGGGGCTATACCAATGAAGATTGTATGCGTATAAATATTTGGACACCGGGGATAAACGATGGTAAAAAAAGACCTGTTATGTTTTGGATTCATGGCGGCGGATTCGTTGCTGGTTCGTCGCAAGAACTGCCTTCTTATGATGGGGAAAACCTCGCCAAAAAAGGTGATGTCGTGGTGGTATCAATTAATCACCGACTGAATATTTTGGGTTACCTCGATCTTTCGGCTTATGGCGAAAAATACAAGCAATCGGCCAATTTGAGTGTTTTGGATATGCAATTTGCCTTAGAATGGGTCAAAAACAATATTACCAATTTTGGCGGTGATCCTAATAATGTCACTATTTTTGGACAATCGGGCGGCGGAGCAAAGGTCAATACTTTGATGGCAATGCCGTCGGCAAAAGGTCTTTTTCATAAAGCAATCAACCAAAGTGGTGCTTTTAGGACGGGGTTATTGGATAAAGAAACCACCCAATCCATTGCCGCCGAAGTACTAAAAGAACTCAATATTTCATCCGAAAATGTGGATGAAATTAAAAATGTGCCTTTTGAAAAATTAAGCGCGGCAGGTAGTAAAGCACTGAATAGGGTACAAACTCAAATGAAGGCAGCAGGGAAACCTATTGAGGGCTTTGGCCTGGGTTGGGGGCCAAGTCTTGATGGAATAGTGTTGCCTTATCCGCTCCAATCAACGGAGGCTTTGGCATTATCCAAAAACATTCCTCTTCTGATTGGTACAACCAAAAATGAGTTTACTGTTTTCTTTGGTGCTTTGCCGCCAACGAGTACTTACGACGAAACATATACGGCCATCAAAGCCAAATACGGCGACAGAGCGGATGCCTATGTAGCAGCCGTTAAAAAAGCCTATCCTGACGCTAAAAAACCGTCTGAAATGCTGGATATTGATCTTATTTTCAGACCAGGAGCAGTGGCACAAGCCAATAGAAAATCGGCTTTGACGGGAGGCGCAAATACCTACATGTATTTATTCGATTGGCA
>JAAFHO010000037.1 GCA_013297575.1 Chitinophagales bacterium | reverse complement strand
TTTGCTGCTCATATTCGCTCATGGCAATCCACTCGGCCGCTGTAAAATCGGGTGTTTCATCATCGCAAGCTGCTAATATGCCTTTGTTGCCATTGGCCTCAAAATGAGCGACTAAACCACTAATGGGCAATGCTTTATCCGCATTTTTATCAAAATAGTGGTTGAACAATTGCATAAAAATCCACTGTGTCCACTTATAGTAGTTGGGTTCGCTGGTACGCACCTCGCGGCTCCAGTCGAACGACAAAGCAAGATTTTCCAATTGCTCGCGGTAACGGATCAGGTTCTTTTCTGTGCTGTCTCGTGGATGTACGCCCGTTTGAATAGCGTATTGCTCGGCGGGCAGGCCAAACGAGTCGTAACCCATAGGATGGAGTACGTTAAAACCTTGTAAACGCTTGAAACGGGCCACTATATCGGAGGCGATATAGCCTAGTGGGTGGCCCACATGTAATCCTGCTCCCGATGGATACGGGAACATATCAAGGATATAATATTTAGGTTTGGTACTGCCATTTGCTACTTCATAGGTTTTGTTATCCTTCCACCATTGTAGCCACTTTTTTTCGATCGATCGCGGTGTATATTCCATAAGAGGGCGCAAAAGTACGAAAACTTTGGATTTATTTGATTTTTTTGAGGGATGATTAGCCTCATTTACTGTGGATCTAATAGAGGAGCGGTATACCCCTCCATTAGATCCTAGTAAAAAGCACCGATCATTCCTTACTTTTTTACGTACGGAAACCGACGCACAATCCGTCTATTAATTTGCTCAATTGCTTCGTTGGCAGGGCGCGACCAGTCCACACGCAATTCATCGCGACCCGAAAACAGGTTTTCTCCAGTATTAGCGGCAATAATGTTAGAAGTGACTTCTACTTCGTTGGTTCGGGTAAGTCCAAAAACGGGTACACCTAATATACCGGATAATACGAATGTCCCTAAATCAATACCTAAAGATTCCAGATCAGACAAATAACGGACTTTAATGGCTTTATTGCGAATAACAGCATCTACGCCCAGTATTTTTGCCAATTCTTGCGGGTCTTTGTCCCAACTGGCTGTGGGCGTAATACCCTTATCCGTCAGCAACTGATTGGTACGCTCTATAGGCTGTACGATGACCGACAACGGGTGTCTTCGTGTGCCTACTGTATGGATTTGGCTGTAATAATTACGTTGAAAACCAATACTTTCTGCCGTTTCAATTTTTTCTTTCACTTCAGGTGTCATTTCCTTCGGTAATCGCCCCGTAATCACGATCTGATACGGTAGAATGGCAATTGTTTTGTGGTCGGCGGTTTTTCGTGCAAATTCAGGATTTTTATAAAAACGGTTGCACGCAGTAGAGAAAATGGCGACTAAAAGGGTCAGCCCGGCAATTTTGATTGCTTTTTGCATCATATATTTGTAGTTTAAGAAATAAAATAATGGTGCAATATTCCTACAAAGTTGATAAATATCCAAATCCGAAGCATATAAAAAAAAGCGCGCTCATCCCTTTCAAGACAAGCACGCTTTTTAATATTTATATGAGGTAATAATAAATACTACCTTCTACGTTTGTGGTCTGGTTTGCCGCCCCATTTTGAGCCTTTATCGCGATCACCGCCGCCACCGCCAGAGCTTTTGCCAAATTTCCGATCACGGTCACCACCGCCACCACCACCGCCAGAGCGGGCAGAAGCCTCGTCTACGCGTACGCGACGGCCATTAATCGTAAATTCTTCTAAGCCAAAACGAACGGTTTGCACGAAATCTTGACCAATATCGAAGTGCATATAAGCGCGGTTGACATCTATTGTACCGATAGCAGAGCCTGGTACTTTAAATTCGCCTGTAAGCAAGCTAAGGAATTCTTTTTTGGTAACACCGTCCATATCGCCGATATTGGCAAACAAACGTACCAATCCACTGCGTTCGCGGTCGCGGGCAAAACCATCTCCGCCTGCTTCACCTTCGCGGCGTTTACCCGATTTTGCTCCGATATTAATATCGCGTGCGCTGCGGTAATAAGCCAAGAAACGGTTGAATTCAACACTCGCAAAACGCTTAATGAGTTCTTCCTTAGTAAGATCTTTGAGTTCTTCGTAGATCTTAGGCATATAAGGCTCAATTTCTGCTTCGCTTACTTCTTGGGTATGAATACCGTGAATGATATGAAACAGTTGCTTTTCGCATACTTCTACGCCCGTTGGGATCGGCAAGCGCTCAAAATTTGCTTTCGTTTTGCGCGCAATCTGCATAATCTTCTCCTCGAACTTAGGCGTAACGATACTGATACTGATACCCGTATTACCGGCACGACCTGTACGGCCAGAGCGGTGGGTATAGATTTCAGGTTCATCGGGCATACCGTAGTTGATAACGTGGCTAATTTCGCTCACGTCGATACCACGTGCTGCCACGTCGGTTGCGATCAAGAGTTGTAGGTTGCGTCCGCGGAAACGGTTCATGACGCGGTCGCGGTCGCTTTGCGCCAAATCACCGTGCAAGGCATCGGCATTATAACCATCGCGGATCATCTGTTCGGCTACTTCCTTGGTATCGTTTTTGGTACGGCAGAAAATAAGGCCATAGATACCCGGATTAGCATCTACTACGCGTTTGAGGGCATCATAGCGGTCATCGGCGCGGCAAAGATAATATTGGTGGCTAATGTTTTGGTTGGTTTCATTGCGGCCACCAATACGGATTTCCTCTGGTTTGTTCATATAACTGCTCGCGATACGACGCACCTCGTCGGGCATAGTAGCGGAGAACAACCAAATAGATTTGCGATCGGTAGCGGCACCGAGGATCGTATCGAGCGATTCCTGAAAGCCCATATTGAGCATTTCGTCGGCTTCGTCGAGTACAATACGAGCAACATTTTCCAATTTTGCTGCGCGGCGTTCGATCAAATCGACCAATCGGCCTGGCGTAGCGACAATAATTTGTGCACCGGCCTTGATCTGTGCGATTTGGCCTGTAATACCTGCGCCACCGTAAACGGCAACTACTTTGTATTGGTGTGCGAATTTAGAATAATTGACCAAATCACTGGCTACCTGAACGCACAGTTCGCGGGTAGGACATAGGATAAGCCCTTGAATGCCTTTAGCATTTGGGTCAATACGTTGTAAGAGGGGCAAGCCAAAAGCGGCTGTTTTGCCGGTACCTGTCTGGGCAAGAGCGATCAAATCATGATCGCCTTCCAATGCACGAGGAATAACTTGTTCTTGGACAGGTGTAGGTGTTTCAAAGCCTAGGCTAGAAATACCTTTGAGGAGTTCGGGGTTGAGCCCCAAATCTTGAAAAGTGGACATTAAAAAAGGAGTGCCACGGAGTGGCGATGGGCTAATGTCGAGTGACGGCACTAACTTTATGAAAAGAGTGCCATAGCGCCATATAAGGGGACAAAACGTTGAAAAATGATGCTCTCAAAATCCAACTCTACCTATAAGTGCGCTTAGGCACGAAAAATACTACCGGACGGGCAGAAAAAAGCGAGGAGCGTGCCAAAGGTGGTTTAAACCCTTAAAGACAAGCACCTCGCTTTGGTTGCAATGGTATGAAATAAAAATTATTTCACGTCAGCAAAGAAATCCTTCACCTTATCCTTGTGAACGATTTGCTGCTTATATGTATAGCGACCAGTAACTGGGTCTTTAACAGCCTTAATCACCTTAACGTGATCCTTACCAGAACCTGCATTAGCAGCACGTTGGGCAACACGGGCGTTTTTAGAAACTTTCTTTGCCATGAAGCAGAGTAATTATGTGTTATAAAAAATACAATCGCAGCACAATCGCCACGAATGGAGTATTACTTAATTTCGCGGTGAACAGTATATCTGCGCATGATAGAGTTGTATTTTTTCAACTCAAGACGCTCAGTAGTGTTCTTACGGTTCTTTTGTGTCACGTAACGTGAAGTACCAGGCAAACCACTGGTTTTGTGCTCGGTGCATTCCAAAATAATTTGGATACGGTTACCTTTACTTTTCTTAGCCATACTAGTAGTGTATGTAAATGTTATTGAATCAAGACAGAATTATTATAAAACAGCGGCTATTAACAGCCTGGCTCTGAATTAAAAACGATTTCGCCTTTCTTTTCTAATTTTTTAATAAACGTATAAATACCCAATTTGCTGATGGTGCGGATCGCCGCAGCACTCACTTTAAGGGTAATCCATTCGCCTGTTTCAGGAATGAAAAAACGCTTAACGTGCAAATTTGGGAGGAAACGGCGCTTCGTCTTTCTATTAGAGTGCGAAACGTGATTACCTGTGATCGGCTTTTTACCCGTCAAATCACATACTTTTGCCATGATTCAAAACTATTTGAATGTCAATTTGATAATACTTGTTAAAAAAACCTAACAGTGCTCCTGAATTACTGAACCTCAAGCCACTAACCGCCAACATTGTTAAGTATAAAAATGAAGTGTGCAAACTTTTAACGGTTTACACACCTCGTAATTTGGTGACTCCGAGAGGACTCGAACCTCTAACCTTCTGATCCGTAGTCAGATGCTCTATCCATTGAGCCACGGAGCCAATCCTTGATTTCGGGACGCAAAGGTAAATACTTTGGCTCGAAACTACCAAATACTTTTTTAAATTTTTATAAATTTTTTCGTGATTTGCTTTTTACCCTGTTCCAACACTAAAATATACATGCCCTGTGGCCAGTTGGATACGTCCAAATTTTTGATTTTAGCCTCAAATGCTGGCGGCGCAAATGCCTCATCGTAAACTTGTTGCCCTAGCAGATTAAACACCCTAAATGCGTATTTCTTTTCATAATCGGGGGTTTGGTAGCGTATTTGCAATTGAGTGCTTACTGGATTGGGGCGTATTTCCGAAATTTCCAGATCACCTGTAGTACCCGAGCAGAGTTCCATAATATCCTGAATCACCAAGTCCACATCCAAACGGCCACCTTGGGTCGTTATCCCCACTAATGTTGCCTCGTCGCGGAGATTATGAAAAATAGCATCGCGCACGCGGCGTACACACGTGGCTGGGCTGGTGAGCGCGTCAGCTACATACCCTGCGCATTTGACGCTATAAATCAACCCAACTGCCCCCGAAGTATGTGGACATGCTGCAGATGTACCACCAAAAGGCCCGTGCCAAGTGGTATCGCTTTGGTTGATGATCCTATTTACGGCGGTAAATGTACCAGTTCCAGGCGAACCAATATCAATAGAGGTAGCACCAAAGCCAGCACCGCTTACTTTTTTGCCATTGGCAGCATCTATGTTGGTAACTGTAAGTAGAAATTCGCTGTTACATGTCGTGGGCATATCTCCATATGTATCCACATCTATATTGGCGTTGGCGGTAGCGGCCACATTGAGTACGCCTAGTACGCCCAGCGAGTCATATACCATGCACCAAAGCGGATAATCTGCTGCTCGTGCGTTATCGATACCAAAAGAAGCATTAGTGGCCACAACAAAAGCACCTTCTTTACCCTTGCTGGTATTGTATCGGCGGCGTATATCACCTACATAGTTATAAGCAGCAATAATTTCACTTTCCAATACTACATTCACAATAGGAAGTACTTTTACACTCCAGTTGACACCTGTTACACCAAACTCTTCGTTGCCCCGTGCCCCCACAATACCACAAACAGAGGTACCATGACTGCTTCCGTTACCATTACCAGAGCCTTTGCCAGATCCTGCGTCCCAGCCTGTATAATCGTCGATATAGCCGTTATTATCATCGTCTTTATTGTTGTTTGGAATCTCTTTGTGGTTGCGCCAAAGGTTAGCAACCAAATCGGGATGTTCTTTTTGCATACCTTTTTCCAATACCGCTACCACGATACTATCGCCCGATTGGGTAAGGCCGCCAGTAGTATTTTCCCAAGCACGGGTAAGACCAATTAAATTCATGTCGCGCTGCTGTATCCAAAACGGATCATTTGGAGTAATACTGCGTTCTTCTGTATTGTGGTCCCATTGAGCAACGGTAATGCTGGGCATACGATTGACCAGACGCAGTATTTCGTCTTCACGGCCTAAGCAAGTGGCTACATCTAAAGATACTTTATAAATCTGCCAACTTTCGGATAACGTGCGGGTTTGCTTAATACTTGTAAATGTTGTACGCGCTATTTGAGGGACAACGGCCTCCAAACTGGCATTGGGTTCTAATTTGATGAGTAATTCACCGGGGATTGCCTGTGCATAAGCGTAGGCGGTAAGTGCAATGACGCACAAAATGGAAAGGATCGTTCTTTTCATAGACTTTAATATTTTACTTGAATGATAGATGTTTTACAAACCTACATGAAATACTATGATTTGTAATGTAAAAAATTGAACTGCAAAATTAAGGAATCTTGATGAAATTTTAATACATTAACATATTGTATTTTTAATCGGACAAAAAAAATAATTTTTGAATAACTCATTTTATACGAAGTACAGTGTAAAATAAGTTTTTTATACTTTCTAATGGGCTATATTGTTCAAAAAAATTCAAATCGCTGTCCAAATTGCCCAATGCGGTGTGAATTGATCCGAGCGGCTCAGAACGAAGAGCCGATAGGCTCGGGCTATGTTGTAGCGGCGGATTTCAATCCGCCCCAATGTTACGCAACCATTTAAGAGCCATAGGCTCGGAACATATTCAATCATTTCAAATCTTCAAAATGTATTGTTCATCATATGATGCCTTGAATATCTCAAAAAATATGTATCGAGCCGACGGCTCTCCATAACTTGTTGTGCATCTGTTCCACGGATTAAAATCCGCGGCTACAAGATGATCCGAGCCTAACGGCTCTTATATCGTACTGAACGTGTAGCCACGCCCAAAGATAAACTCAACCATCGAAAGGGTTTGCGGAGGGCATTAATCTAAATACACTGTAAAACAAATTTAGCCAAAACATAAATTTTTTTTTACTCTGTACTAAGAATCCATGCATTACGAACTAGCAAACATTGCTCAATTTGTGCAAAAACGAACAATGTCGTCCGAAAACGCACACCAGTTTCACAGAAAATGCTTTCATTTGCAGTATATTAGCCAAAGGCATTGTCTTTGCTGTATTTAAACGATATGCACGAAGCAAGTATTTTAATTGCAGACGATAATCCCGGTGTACTCAGTGCTGGGAAACTTTTTTTGAAACGCCATTTCTCCTTGGTAGAAACCACGCGTGAACCCGATACCATACCCACACTGCTCCGCGGCCAACGCTACGATGTGGTGCTGTTGGATATGAATTTCAACCGTACCAAAAACACGGGCGAAGAGGGTTTGTATTGGCTCACAAAAATCCGCGAAATTGATCCATCGGTGGTGGTCGTGCTCATTACCGCTTATGGCGATGTAGAACTCGCGGTACAGGCCATCCGAAAGGGTGCTGCCGATTTTGTACTCAAGCCTTGGGACAATGAAAAGTTGCTGGCTACGCTATTGGCCGCACTCCGACTAAAGGTTACTCAAGACGAGGCGGATTCACTAAAAACCAAACAAACAGGACGCAACCTCGCAGGAGCAAGGGATTTGCCCGAAATGATTTGGCGCAGCCGATCTATGCAGCAAGTCATGGATACCATTGGCCGAGTGGCCGAAACCGACGCGAATGTCCTTATTCTAGGGGAAAACGGTACGGGTAAAGACCTGATTGCGCAGGCTATCCATGTACAATCGGATCGAAGTAGTGAAAATTTTGTAAAAGTAGATTTGGGTGCGCTCACGGAATCGCTGTTTGAAAGTGAACTCTTTGGCCACGTAAAGGGCGCATTTACCGATGCAAGAGAAGACCGCCCCGGCCGTTTTGAAGCAGCCAACGGAGGTGTTATTTTTTTGGACGAAATTGGGAATATGCCCCTTCCGTTGCAATCGAAACTACTGACGGTGCTTCAAAACCGCACCATTACCCGTGTAGGTGCTAACCGCAGCCGCGATATTGATGTACGGGTAATTGCGGCCACGAACCAAGACTTGTACGAGATGGTAAAAAACCGGACGTTCCGCCAAGATTTGATGTACCGGATCAATACGATTGAAATACAAATACCAGCCTTGCGCGAGCGAACGGAAGATATTGAACCCTTGGCAACGCATTTTGCCACACAATTTGCCCAAAAATACAAGCGCAATGTACGCGGACTGAGTGCGGGTTTGCTCAAAGAAATGGAACGCTACCCTTGGCCTGGCAATATTCGTGAATTGCGCCATGCGGTGGAACGCGCCGTTATCATGTCGCAGGGCGATACCTTGAGTATTGCTGATTTCTTTTTCCGCGAAAATGCCGATTATGCAGGAGGAGACTTGCCGCTGATGAACCTAGAGGAAATGGAAAAGCAATTGATCGTAAAAGCCCTCAATAAACACTATGGCAATATTACGGAAGCAGCCAAAGAACTCGGATTAACCCGTGCTTCGCTCTATCGCCGCCTCGAAAAACACAAACTCTAACCGTGAAACAATTACCATTTACGGAATCCTTCGCTTTTAATATTGCCTTTCGTGTATTGGCAATAGTGGTTATTATTACCGGTGGATCTTTTTGGGTACTTCAGCATCCGGAAGCACCAACAGCATGGATTTGGATACTTTGCGGATTGTGTACCACTTTCGTGGCTTGGAATTTATATCGCTATGTGAGCGATACGAACCGACGATTGACCCGTTTTTTGGAAAGTGTGCGGTATTCCGATTTTGCGGTGCGTTTTTCCTCTGGTGAAGAAAAAAGCACCTCTTTTTCGCAGATGAACCACCAGTTTAATGAGGTATTGGAGGCTTTTCGCCAAACCCGCGCTGAAAAAGAAGCCAATCTTTTGTTTATGAACGCCATTGTACAGCACTTGAGCGCGGGTATTTTGGCATTTGATGCGCAGGACACACTATTGATTTCCAATAATTCGGCATTTCATCTTCTGGGTGTATATCGGTTTAGCCATATAAAAGAATTGCCTAGTATGCACCGCGATTTGGTGGCTTTTTTGGGCAATTTGAAAGCAAAAGGTAAGATGTTGTACCAACCCGAATTGGGCAGACAAATTTCCGTTCAAGGTGTAGCACTCAACCTCCAAGGCCGCAATGTACGCCTTATTACCCTACAAAATATCCATAACGAGCTCCAAATCAAAGAGGTAGATGCTTGGCGCGACCTTACCCGTGTACTTCGTCACGAAATCATGAATTCGGTTACGCCTATTGTTACTTTAGTGGAAACGATGAAAGAGATCGTGAGCACCGATCTCAAACCCAGTGAAGCGACGGCCGATTTGGAAGAAGCCTTGGATGTGGTGGCATCGCGAAGTAGGAGTTTGATGGATTTTGTGGAGGCGTATCGTACCTTTAGTTCGATTCCAAAACCTAGAATGGAGACCATCACGGTACGAAAACTGATTGATAATATAACGGCACTGGTGTCTTCCGATCTTAAACAGCATCAAGTATTATTGGAGCAGCAATACGAAGGCAATGCAGACATAAGTATGCAGGCTGATCCCGGTCAAATTGAAATGGTTTTGATCAATTTGGTAAAAAATGCCAAAGAAGCCTTGCTGGGCGATCCTGCAACGACCAAACCGCGTATTCTTCTCAAAATGGGTACCGATGCTAAAGGTAGCCCGTATATTGTAGTAGAAGACAATGGCCCCGGTATTACGCCGGAATTAATGCAAGAGATTTTTATTCCGTTTTTTACAACAAAACAGACGGGAACGGGTGTTGGTTTGAGTATTTCAAAGCAAATTATGCAATTGCATGGCGGCGACTTGAGGGTGAGTTCTGTTTTGGGAAAAGGTACGCAGTTTGTGCTGGGGTTTTAATGTAATTTAAAGCATAAAACCTCAAAAAAGCAAACCATCCCCCAGCGGCATCAACTCCCTTTCATGCTGTAACAAGTATTGTTTGCGCCATAGTCCACCAGCATAACCAACCAGTCTGCCATCGGTACCAATGACGCGGTGGCAAGGAATCATCAGGCCAATTGGGTTTTTACCATTGGCAGAAGCCGCTGCACGGATACATTTTTCATCACCTAATCGCAGCGACATTTCGCGGTAAGAGACCGTAGTGCCAAAAGGAATTTTCAATAATTCTGCCCAAACCTTTTTTTGAAACTCCGTGCCTTTTGGGTGCATAGGCAGGTCAAATACTTGGAGTTTGCCCAAAAAATAAGCTGTCAACTGGTCTTTTACTGCTTGGAGCAGACCAGTTGACGGCATATTAAAATCAATTTCCTCCGAAGGTGTATCTAAAAAACTCAATTCAAGCAATGCTTTTTCATCTACGGTAATGGATACTGCACCTAGAGGCGTTTGACAAAAAGAGATTTGTTGCATAGCGTTACTAATTTTGGCACATTCCTTTGACAAATGCTAACCGCCGCCGCCTTTTTTGTCCTTATCTTTTTCCTTGTTGAATAATTTATCAAAAACTTGCTTCACCTTCCCATCTTTTTTGTCTTTAGGTGCTTCTTGTGGCTCGTCGTTGTACTTATCGGGATCAATATCGCCGCCTTCGGGTTCATCGGGTACTTGTCCTCCAAACCGATCTTTAACAATTTGCTTCAAATTTCTATAACCATTGGCACGCATGGAATCGCGTATGGTAGAATCTTGCAAGAGCATATTTAAGGTATCCGGCGAAATAGAAATTCGGAATGGGCAACCACATTTGCTTACAATGGCGGGTTTTTCATCGAATTTTTCATTCAAAAGCCCACGTAATTTTTTGTCATTGCCTATTTTATGCCAAAACATGGCTACAATAGGCAAAGCCATTGCTGAGCCTTGACCCATGCTCATGGAACGGAAACGCACGGCTCTACTCGGTGCTCCTACCCACGCGCCAGTCACTAAGGTTGGGTTAAAATTGATGAACCAACCATCCGATTGGTTTTGTGTAGTACCTGTTTTGCCTGCAAACTCATTCATCAAACCAAAACCAGTACGCAACCTACGGCCAGTACCGTAATCAATCACACTTTTCATCATGCGGGTCATTATACCTGCTTGGTCTTCTGTTAAAGCCTGCACATGAGGACCAAGGTTGCTATCTTCAATGAGTGCTTTTTTATAATCAAATATTGCCTTTCCATTTCGATCAGTGACTTTTAACACTGCAATAGGTTCGGGCCGAACCCCCTTGTTTGCAATGGTGCCATACACCTTTACCATATCGTACAAATCGATTTCGCAAGCACCCAAACTAATACCAAATTCGCGAGGCAAAGTAGATGTAACGCCCATTTTTGAGGCTAAATCAATTGTTTTTTGAATACCTACTTGCTCGATTAATTGCGCAGCGATGACGTTAACAGAATAAGTTAAACCACCAATTACAGAATACCAGCCGCCATAACTATCATCGGAGTTTTTGGGTGTCCAGTCCTTAATCGTTACCATTTGATTGCGTATAAACTTGCAAGGACTAATACTATCTTGAATAGCAGCCGCATATACAATCGGTTTGAAAGTAGAGCCTACTTGTCGTTTGCTAAAGATATGGTCGTATTTAAAATTGCGGAAATTGGTACCACCCACCCAAGCGCGGATATAACCCGTTTGATGCTCCATTGCCATAAAACCACAATTGAGCATACAGAAATAATACCGGACGCTATCAATAGGGGTCATGGTAGTATCTACGTCGCCACCGCCATTTTTCCAAGAGAAAATGGTCATTTTGGCGGGCTGTTCAAATGATTTGAGGATTTCGGCATCATTCATACCACCCTCTTTGGATTGCTTCCAGCGGTCGCTTTTACGCACCTGCTCGTCGATCCATTTATCATCGCCCCATGCTTTTTCAGCCTTATATCCTTTCCAGTGCTGGTCGAATTTTGATTGCAGGTCTTTCATGTGCTTTTGCACAGATTCTTCTGCATATTGCTGCATACGACTATCTAATGAAGTATATATTTTGAGGCCATCGCGGTACAAATTATAGGTTGTACCATCTTCTTTGGTCAAACCTTTGAGCAAATCAGGCATGACCTCTGTGCGCAAGTACTCACGGAAATAAGTACCTGTGCCATCGTTATTATTATCACCGCCGTATTTTTTTGCGCCAACAGGTTTTTCTTTCAATTTGTCGTATTCGCCCTGTGATAATTTACCGTTTTTAATCAATTTGGCTACAGTGGCCAATTCTACGGAATTGAACTCAAAATCATTGTTGCGCACCATACGCGACATCACCAAATTGCGTCTTTTTTGTGAGTTTTCAGGATTACGAACGGGATCAAGTGCTGTGGTAGCCTTTAGCATACCAATCAAGGTTGCCGCTTGGTCGGGGGCTAGATCCTTTGCTTTTTTATTGAAAAAATACTTAGCAGCCACATTAATCCCAAATCGGTCGCCACCAAAAGGCACTGTATTGAGGTAAAGTATGAGTAGTTCTTCTTTATCGTAGATGTTTTCCAGTCGGATGGAAATGATATTTTCCCTAATTTTATTGAGCAAAATACTGATACCTGGTACTAAATAACTACGTCGAGGATATAGGTTTTTGGCCAATTGCTGGCTTAAAGTAGAGCCACCTCCCAAATTTTGGTCGCTGGTAGCCACGCCTTTAAACGCACGTAACCACGACATTAAATCGATACCACTGTGCTCAAAAAAACGTTTGTCTTCCGTTGCCAATAAAGCCGTAATGACAAAAGGCGAAATATTTTCCAATTTAATCGCCGTACGGTTTTCAATATAATATTTACCGATCAAAACGCTATCTGCGGTGTATATCTCGGTCGCATTGGCTGTTTCAATATTTGTTAATTCTTCTCTATCCGGCATTTTGCCAAAAGCACCGATCCAAACACCAAAAATAAGGGCTAACAAAGTATAAAAGCCCCATTTGAATACACGCATCCCAAAATTGGCGACACTTGCAAACATCGGAAACCGCAGAGAAAATGCTGCCCATCGCGTAGTAATAGGCGCTATCAGTGCTGCCCAACGAGCGTTGAGCGGGTCAAGAACAGGGCGAAGAGGTGATAAAATAAAATTCCAGACGTATTTTACGGGCTTCGTAATGGTTGCCCATACGGTGCCAATACGTTGAATAATCGGGTTGGATAAAAAAGACTTAAATATATTAGACATGGATATATTGCTCAAAAATTTCGCGAAGGTAAAAAGAAAGGGGTAAAAGTAGGTATTAATTAACGATTCGCATCTTCTGGCTTAAAACTTTTTTGTGGCAAAAGCCCCATGAGTTGCTCATGCAATTCTACAATAGCACCATCTACTGCCGCACCTTGGCCGCCCCACGTAATCCGATTGAACCCATCGCCTGACGGCACTTCGATAAAAGAATAAGTATTGCCAGGATTGGTATAAGCCAATTTTTCCAAGCCCAATTTTTCGGCTGTTTTAAAACAAGCCTTGGCAATGCGCTTCTTGGCCGAATCTAATTCTGTTTTGCCTTCCTCAAATAATTGACCGTTATTGAGCAGGGTATAGCGCTGCTCCATACCAGTAAATCCGCCGCCTTTTCCAAATCGAATTTGAGCCTTAGGCAATGTATCTGCCGTGTATTTGGTGTGTTTACAAAAAACCAACAACGTAGCAATGGAAAGTAGCGACAAAGCGAGCATAAGTAATTTCATGGTGCAGTATGTTTTGATAAATTTAGCAGCAAAGGTATAATCTAATTTTTAAAACGCAGTACCTTTACACCTATGAACAAACAGGATACCCTTAATTCCCTTCAACAATATACACCGTTCGATGAAGATGATGCCGTTTTTTTGACGCAAACCATCGAATTTGTACAAAAAAACGACGACTTTTGGCAACGTACCAACTTAGAAGGACACCTCACCGGTTCTGCTTGGGTGGTATCGCACAGCAGATCGAAGGTATTGCTGATCCACCACCTCAAATTAGGGAGATGGTTTCAGCCCGGTGGTCATGCCGATGATACAGATGATTCGCTACTGGAAACTGCCCGCCGCGAAGCCAAAGAGGAGTGTGGTTTACAGATACTGACACTTGAGCAGGAAGGTATTTTTGATATAGATATTCACCCTATCCCTGCCAAGGGCGATGTACCAGCGCATTTGCACTACGATATTCGGTATCTTTTTTCCGCACCAGAGGAGGATACCGCATTTGATCCCTCCGAAATAAAAGGGATGCAATGGATGGACTTAGAAAGCCTCAAAAGCCCTGAAATATCGGCATCGCTGAGGAGGATGGCCTTGAAAGTGGATCAACAATAAAGTATTTTTGAAATGTTCGGATTGCCCTCGTAACTTTGCAACCCCTTTTCACGTTTATAGTCGTTAGAAATGATAAAGCAAGGGTTGTACCCTAATATCAAAACTATCGTTTTTAGAAACAAGTACTAGCGCAGATTAAAACTACTTACCATTATGCAGCATATTAAATTTTTATTAGCCACAATCGCCTTGTTTTGCGTACTTGCAATAAGTGCGCAGGATATTAATTTGGCCAACCAATACTTTATCAATGGCGAATATGAGAAATCGGCTAGTCTTTTTGGCCAAATCCTCGAAAGCAACGCTTCCAATGAATTTGCTTTGAATCGCTATGTAGAATCAATGCTTAATTTAGAGCAATTTGAGGAATGCGAAAAAGTACTCAAAAAGCAGATTAAAAAGAACCCTAACTCGGGTAATTTATACGTACAATATGGTGCTATTCTCGAACGTCAGGGTAAAACAACGGAGGCAAAAGCCCAGTATGAAAAGGCGATTCAAACGATTTCACCCGATTTTAATTCAATAAACAGACTGGCCAGCCAGTTCTCCAATACCAGTAAATACGAACTTGCTATCCGTACTTACGAACGAGGTGCTGAATTACTGAAGGACAAAAATGTGTTTGCTTTTAATTTGGGCGAATTATACCGACGCAAAGGCGAGCCGGCAAAAATGATTGAGCAATACCTCAACAGTTTGGAATCTAACTCGATCAATAGCGTACAAACAATCACCATTTACCTGTCTCGGTACTTAGAGCCTTCCGATTTTGAAGAATTGCAATCGCAACTTTATACACGTATCCAAAATGATGAAAAGCCAGAGTATATCGAAGTACTTGCTTGGTCGTTTATTCAGCGCAAAGATTTCAAAAACGCACTCCGCCAACTAAAAGCCCTTGATGCACGCCTCAATGAAAGCGGTCAACGCATTTATCAAATGGCCATTGATGCATCGGAAGCCAAGGATTACGATTCGGCTATTGCGGCATACGACTATATTATTCAAGAAAAAGGGCAACAAAATCCTTACTTTTTTCCGTCTAAACAGGGTGCGATGCTCAATCGCCGCAATAAAATTGTACAGGGACTTTCTTACACTACTGCCGACCTAACGGCTTTAGAGCAAGATTACCGATCTTTTATTGACCAATACGGAATGAACCGTCAAACAGCCTCCTTGGTATTGGAATTAGCAGAATTAGAGGCTTTGTATATCAATGATTTACCCAAATCAGTACAGTTGTTAGACAGCCTGATCAAAGCACCGGGCATACAACGCGATGAACAAGCGCGCGCCAAAATAAACTTAGCTGATTATTATTTAATGTCGGGCGAACGCTGGGAAAGCACTCTCCTGTATTCTCAGGTGGATAAAGGGTATAAAGAGGAAATACTAGGACAGGAAGCCCGTTTCAAAAATGCAAAATTGGCGTATTACAACGGCGATTTCCAATGGGCACAAGCGCAATTTGATGTACTAAAGGCCTCTACCTCAAAATTGATTTCCAATGATGCATTGGATTTGTCGGTGTTCATCATGGACAACCTCAACCTTGATACCACTGCTGATGCGATTACTTTGTACGCTGGTGCTGAATTGCTCGTTTTCCAAAATCGTTTTGATGAAGCCATATTACGGCTGGATACCCTACGTCTTAATTTCCCGGAGCACTCTTTACAGGACGATATTTATTATCTTTTGGCACAAATTGCCGAAAAACGCAACGATTTTGTCCGTGCTGCTGCATTGTACCAAAAAGTAGCAGATAATTATAAAGAGGATATACGCGCGGATAATTCGTTGTTTGCACTCGCTCGCTTATACGAGTTCCGCCTCAATGCGCCTGAAAAAGCCCAGGCATTATACGAAAAAATATTTATGGATTACTCTGGAAGTGTATTTGCGGTGGATGCCCGAAAACGATACCGAATACTTCGTGGAGATAAGGTGCAATAATTGAATAATCACCCACCATGTATTGGAAATCTGCTACCCTAGCCGATCTTGACCAGATTGCCTCAGAAATGATTCGCTTGTTGGCGCATCGTAGAAAAATACTATTATACGGTGAAATGGGTGCTGGCAAAACAACCTTTACTAAGGTGTTTTGCCGTTTACTGGGGGTACACGATGCTACCTCCAGTCCTACTTTTTCTATTATTAATGAGTACGAATTTACGGATCAACAAGGCGGTTCTGCGCTTTTTCACCACCTTGATCTGTATCGCTTGAAATCCACTCAAGAGGCACTTGATATTGGTATTGAAGATATTTTGTACGATCCGTGGTTCTGCATGATGGAGTGGCCGCAAGTCATTGAACCGATTTTGCCGCTGGACTATGCGGTTATTCGAATTGAATTATTGGAGGATGGAAAACGGAGTTTTAGATTGGAGTTGGCTTAGCGGCAAAGATAATGTCAGTATTTTTGTAAAAATTAGCCGCTTCTGTTTAGAGCAAAAAAGAGTAGTTATTGAATAGAATTGCTTAGGTTTGCGCTGTTAATAACTCAAGTTTATGTTTGTAAAAAGATACTCCATCCTATTCGCCACCCTTGCGCTCCTTGGGGCTGCGTTTTATAACGGCTACCCATTGGTGTATTCCGATACGGGTACTTATATTGGAAGTGGTTTTGATGGACAAATTCCTAACGACCGCCCTGTGGTATATGGCTTATTTTTATGGTTTTTTAGCGGTGGTGGATTGTCTTTATGGCCTACTATTTTTGTACAATGCCTCTTAACGGCATTCATTTTAAAAAGAACACTCACGCTAATATGGCCAGGATCGGGTAGTGAAGACCGTTTTTTATGGACAACCTTGGTACTTTGCTTACTCACACCGCTTCCTTGGTACAGCGGTCAATTGATGCCAGATATTTTTACGCCTATCCAGATCTTATTGATCGTTATTTATTTGCTACAGCCCCGCATTTCTTGGTTACAGGTAAGTTGGATGGCCTTGCTATACGTTTTTTGCTGTGTCGTACATTTTTCTAATTTATTTATTGGGGTGGGGACATTAATTGGTATTGCCATCGGGCATCGGTTTTGGTCGTTTGGGGTAGCAGGTATTTATAAAAAACTCCTCATCGTGGGTATGTGGAGTATGAGTGCTTTTATCGTGCTACCCGCCATCAATTATGCAATAGGGCGCGAATGGATATTGAGCAAAGGTGGATACACTTTTCTGATTGGTCGTTTTATTGATTCTGGCTTATTAAAACAGTACTTGGACGATCATTGCGCTACCCATAATTATCGTCTTTGCCAGTACAAAGACTCGCTGCCGGTGAACAGCCGCTTATTCCATTGGGAAGCAGATAGCCCATTGACCAAAGAAGGTGGTTGGGGCAATAAAGTAACCGAGAATGAATACCGCCAAATCGTAAAAGGTACGCTCACCTCCCCTAAATATTTGGCACTCCATTTGTGGGAAAGTGTCATTTCCACGCCTACTCAACTTATGCAAAACGCAACAGGGTCCGGTTTGGATTACAAATGGTACCGATCTCCGGCAAGTCCGCCTTGGCAAGCCATCTCGAAATGGTTTCCA
>JAAFHO010000369.1:698-6024 GCA_013297575.1 Chitinophagales bacterium | reverse complement strand
AAATACTTTACAGGCGACGGTGCACGCCGCGACCATGATGGCTACTACCGTATTATTGGTCGGGTGGACGATGTGATCAATGTTTCTGGCCACCGTATCGGTACAGCGGAAGTGGAAGATGCTATTAATAACCATGATAATATTGTGGAATCGGCGGTAGTGGGTTATCCGCACGATATAAAAGGGCAAGGTATTTATGCTTATGTCATTCCAAATCACGCCATCACTGATCTCGATGCCTTCCGCAAAGAAGTGGGTGCTATTGTGACTAAAGAAATTGGTGCTATTGCCCGCCCCGATAAAATACAGGTGGTGCCGGGACTGCCCAAGACCCGATCCGGTAAAATTATGCGCCGTATTCTCCGCAAAATTGCAGAGGGCGATGTGAGTAATTTGGGCGATATTTCTACGCTGCTCAACCCGGAAGTGGTGGAGGAAATTAAGAAAGGGGCTGGGCTGTAGTTTGGTGTAATGGGACTTTAGGGGGCTTTCGTTATGGCACTTTTTTAGTTGGAGTTATATGTGTTTTTTTCTATTGATGACGATAGGGAACTAGTCTAGTTGATGTAATGATGATATTTTTTACAGCCTAGCGATTAAATGTATCTTTTCCCCAGTTCAGCGGGTTATTAATGATGTATCGTTTAATTCTTTGATATTCAATATTGTCTCTGATGATGTGATCGTGGTAATTGGGTTGAAAAAAATGGTTGTTTCGGTTGTATTTTGGTAATGACAATTTATATTCATCAATATAATCATCAATTTTGGTATTTACTGCGGATTTAAATCCTGCAATGAATGACGAAATTGATTTGGGTAAACGAATGGGCGGGTTGCGTTTTATTTGAATATTGGTGTCGGCATCGGTTGTGGTTTGCGGTGGTGTTTGTGGCGATATTTGTGGTTGCGACGGTTGTTGCGGCGGTAGAGACGCACGGCCGTGCGTCTCTACGGTGGTAACATCATCAACCCGGGTAATATCCCCACCGTCATCAACCCCAATAACACCCCCAATCCCGTCATTCCCCGAATAAATTTCCACAATGGCATGTAAATGATTGGGCATCAAAACGAATTCATGCAATATCAATTCATTCCGTATTTCGAATGATTTGAACCATTCCTGTTCAATGATTTTGCCATAATCGGACAATACCATTTTGTATGTTAGTGGTTGCGGCGGTACCACACCATCCACAATTTCCACAATTTCACCCAAATTACACACCCTATTTTGTGTAACAATGGTCAAAAAATACAGGGCATTTGCGGAATAATCCCAGTTTGGTTTTCGGTTTGACGGTATACGGTATTTATTTTTAAACTTATCCATTTTATTTATTTTTTGATTGTTTATGAACGGTAAAAAAACGGTTGGGCAAAAATAAATATAATATCCAAATCACGCAAACAAAACAATTAAAAAAACACCTCATCATAAAACACCAACGATTTTATCCAATTTTTTATCCCAAGCATAAATATTGCGCCCACCCTCCCAAACAGCCTATTCAAAAACCCAAATACCATATTCAATCATTAGTACGCCTGTGAATATATTGATTTAGCCTAAATTGTCCGCTGGAAGGGCTATTTAATTATTCCATCTAATTTTCAGGATTTATGAAAAATAAAATATTACTGCTCTCAGGGCTTTTACTTTGCTATTGGCAGGATGTATCTGCTCATTTACCGGGCAAACTATCCAGAACTAAACAGGTTTCGGTGCAATTGCGCGGGGTGTGTGCTAATTCTGAATCCTCCATTGACCAGGAAATCAACAATGTACGCGCTCGTTTACTCGGAGCAGGTGATTGCTGGTGGGATTTGTCAAATGGTCAGTACATAGTACCCAAAGTAGATACGCTTAAAGGACAAGAAGAAGTGTCGTCCATTTTTGCAGCTGCGGTTTGGATGGGCGGTATTGACCCCACAGGCAACCTAAAACTCGCTTGCCAAGATTATAGGCGTGCGGACAGAACCGATTTTTGGCCAGGGCCACTCAACGAATTTACCGGAACAACCGACGAGTTCACTTGCAAAAATTGGGATAAGCATTTTAGAGTAACTTCCGATGATATACGGCAGCACTTGTCCAATTTGGCCAATGGTAACCTTAATCCCGACGATATTCCACTCAACCTGCGGGGCTGGCCTGCACGCGGCAATCCGTATTTTCTTTTCGTACACAAATTTGAACTGCCATTTACCCCAAAACAGGGATTAGCAGGTTTTTTTGATGCCAATGGCGACGGATTATACGAACCATTGGAGGGCGATTATCCGTCCATCGAAATCCGAAAATGCGAACCCTACAACCGCTATCCCGATGAAATGATTTTTTGGATTTATAACGACGAAGGTGCTGGTGCTACACATGGAAGAACAGGGGGGCAAGCCATCCAAATGGAAGTACAAGTACAAGCATTTGGCTATAAAACCAATGATGCACTCAATGATATGACCTTCCAACGATACAAACTCATCAACCGCGCCAGCGATTATTTGGATTCTACCTATTTTGCTATGTGGCTCGATCCTGATTTGGGATGCCACGTGGATGACTATATCGGTTGCGATACCACCGCCGATTTGATGTACATATATAATCAAGATGCTGTCGATGGCCAGCCGGGGTGCAGTTGCCCTAGTCTATTCGGTGATGTATCGACTTATTGCAATAATGTCCCAATGCTGGGCGTGGATTATTTCAGAGGACCAACCCATTTGGTCAAAAAAATAAATGACCAAAGCGAAGAAATAGATGTAGTGGAGGAAATCGGGATGTCTGTTTTTATGTATTATAATAACCCATCAGTTGATGGCGGCCCTCCTGGAACATATGACCCAAGCTCCCCTAATGAATTTTATAACTACCTCACAGGTCGTTGGCAAGATGGAACTCCGCTCACCTATGGCAACTCGGGGTACAATCCGGGCAGCACCAATTTTACCAAATACGCCTTTCCCAGTTCGCCCAATAACGAACAAGGATGGTCGATGTGTACCGCTAATGGCCTAAATGGCGACCGAAGGACAATACAGGCCTCAGGCCCTTTCAAATTGCTACCGGGCACCACCAACGAATTAATTATTGGTGTGCCTTTTGTAGCAGATATTAATCAGGCCTGCCCCGATATTGAACTTTTGTTGCGGGCCGATAAACTGGCACAAGGACTATTTGACAATTGTTTTGAACGTTTGGAAGGCCCCGATGCACCGATTGTGGATTGGGTAGAACTGAACCAACAACTGATCGCCATTTTGTCTAATGATACGCCTTTGTCCAATAATAGAGACGAATCGTACCAACAATTAGATTTTTTAGCACCCGATAGCATTCGTTTAAATCCCGATCCATTGGTGCAGGAACAGGCATTGTACAAATTTGAAGGATACAAAATTTTCCAATTGATCAATTCCAATGTTTCTACAAAAGACTTTGATGACCCCGATTTGGCGCGGCTAGTGGTGCAAGTGGATAAAAAGAACAATGTCGAACGGATTTTTAATTGGGTGGACACACAAGATCCTGCTTTCCCCGATGATCCTAAGAAAAAAGTATTTTACCCCGTAGAAAAAGTAAAAGGTACTAATACTGGCATTCGGCATAGTTTTGCCATCAATGAGGATCAGTTCTCAACTGGAAATGCCCGCACTTTGATCAACCATAAAAAATACTATTATGCTGTAGTGGCTTATGCACACAATAATTACGCGTTTTTTAAAGTCGTAAATGACAAAGAAACCGGACAACAAAACCCTTACTTGGAAGGTGGTCGCGTAGAAATTAAAACAGTGATCCCACGCCCCATTGTGGATCAAGTACTCCATGCTGCTTATGGCGATGGCGTGGCCATTACCCGATTAGAAGGAGAGGGCATTGGGCATCATTTTGTGAGTGTAGACGAAACTAGCCGCACCGCTATGCTCGAGGATAATTTCAATGGCGAGGTGACCTATTTACCCGGTAAAGGCCCCATTAATATCACTATTTTTAATCCTCTTGAAATAAAAGAAGGCGATTTTGAATTAGAATTTGTCGATAGCAATAACACCGATGCCACTGTGGATTTTGATGCGCATTGGGTACTACGCGCCAAAGACGATAACGGAAATTACAAAGACGTGGCCACTTCCACCTTTGGTATTGATGCCTTTAATGAACAATTGTTCGCCCAATACGGCTTCTCCGTGGCTATTGAACAAACTGCCGAAACAGGCAATTATGCCACCGGAAATATGGATGCCTCCGTGTTATCGCCAGGGAAAAGCAATGGCGCAATCGGGGCTGAAATTGCCTATAAAGACGTAAATAATACGTGGTTGAGCGGTATTTCTGACCAAGAAACGGGTATTTTTAATTTTATAAAAACAAAAAAAGACGAAAAAGACCACCTACTCGACCCAGAACAGGGACTAAGCAAATTGGGCGATGGGTTCTTCGTACCTTATCCTTTGGTATCAGGCACATTGGCAACAGGAGCGGCTACATCGGCGGGACTCCCGCGCACGATCACACCTGCGTGGACAGGTAAGCTGACCGATAAAATACAAAACGACGAGGTAACAGGGCTTTCTTATGATAATAAGCCCGTTGATCCCAGTTTTTTGCGCCAATTACCCAATATTGATATTGTTTTCACCGCAGATCAGTCCAAATGGAGCAGGTGTGTAGTTGTTGAATCGGCGAGCGAGTACTATACCACAACTATCCCTGATGTAGTGCGCGACCCCGCTTTGGTCACTGAAAGTCCTGGGGATCGCCTCCGTCAAAGTTTTGATACGCGATACGCCTTGTCTGTGGGCAAATTGGATCAAAATGGTGATGGCCGCCCTGATCCTGATTATTCGGTAGAACCTGATTCTTTACCCGATCCTACAGCAGCCAATCCAAACAAAAAGCGCATAAATCCGATCAAAGGCCAACTTTCTCGTGGCATGGGTTGGTTTCCCGGTTATGCCGTAAATGTAGAAACAGGCGAGCGACTCAATGTTTTCTTTGGCGAAAACTCTTGTTACAGCAATGCCCTCAAAACAAGTTATACAGGCCGAGATATGCTCTGGAACCCAACCGATGAGTTTGTGCGTACCGATAAAACCACCGGCGAAGTCACCGATTTGCTCTTGGGTGGCCAGCACTGGCTGTATGTGACCAACACGCCTTACGATGAATGTAGTTTTTTGCGTTCTAGGCTCAATCCCGATTATTGGCCAACAAATCCTCTCAAAACTTATAGAAAACGACCTGCCATGCCGCAAATCGCTTGGGCTGGCACACTCACTATGGCTCCTGGGTTCCAACTCAAACCGCTCTCCCAAG
>JAAFHO010000369.1:0-688 GCA_013297575.1 Chitinophagales bacterium | reverse complement strand
GGGTGGATAACCCATATCAAGTGCGGGTGAACAAGGGTACTGGACATCCCAAATACCAGTTCCGTATCAGTGGACAAGCGACGCAACCTTTGAACGAAATTCAAGTGGCCAATGCCCTAGATTCGATCAAAGCAGTACCCAATCCATACTATGCTTTTTCGCAATACGAGACGAGTAGCACGAGTAATGTGGTAAAAATCACCAATTTACCCGCAAAATGTGTCGTAACGATCTATGCCCTGAACGGTAGTTTTATCCGGCAATACAAACGCGACGAACAATACGAGCCTTACCAACAAATCACGCCTGCCTTGGAATGGGATATCAAAAACAATAAAGGTATCCCCGTAGCCAGTGGTGTTTATATCATCCATATCAATGCTTACGGTATGGGCGAACGAACGATCAAGTGGTTTGGCATAACGCGAATGTTTGATCCAAGTGGTTTGTAGATTTGCCCAAGTGTCGGCGTGACTTTTTCCGGTCACGCCGACAATTAGAAACCATTTTCTATCCCGCAACTTCCCAATCCCCAAGTGTGCCAAACAACAAAACGGCCCTCTTGTCGGTGTGACTTTTCGATCACGCCGACAATTAAGTACCCATATAAATATTGAGCCATTTCAAAAAAATGACTAATAAACAAGTAAAATAAGCGTTTTTAGATAAAAAACAGGCGTTTAATAAA
>JAAFHO010000368.1 GCA_013297575.1 Chitinophagales bacterium | reverse complement strand
CGCATTTTGTGGATCGGGCCGCCACCGATTGGTCCAGGGTTCCAGGGCAACGGCGTAGGTATTGCCCCACCAAGGAGCATCTTGCGAGGCGTACCGCTCTTGCCAATACCAAACATGTTTAAAAATGCGCGCATCCCAACGCACCGCAAATCCTACGTTTTTGGCCTCGTTTTTTAGGGCATAATAGGCTTGGTCATCAAATCCCGATAAGAAGGCGAGGTCACTATATGGTGCTGCTGAATGGGGTGGAACAATACTGGCATCGTCTTCTTTTCCATTGATATTGAGCACTTTAGGATAGCCACTTTCTATATCTGGCTGAAACCGTCGGTGTGGTGGCATGCTTGGATCTGCGTAAAAAGTGCGTGCATTGGTGGTTATTTTAGCGCCATCTTCCAGAAAAGGCAACCCGAATGCGATATGATGCCCCCAAGCAATATCTAGGTGAGTGGCGGATTCATTGGTGAGTTTTTCATCAATAAACAAAGTGGCTTTGTCTGCTACCAAAGTCAATGTTTTTTCAATTAACAAGGGAATACGCAGCGGACGTGTCCAAAGTTTTACACTTACTTTTTCTGGTGTATTTTCTATGATTGCATACTTCCAAGGCGTGAGCGAAACCTCTCCATGCTGCCCGAGGACTGCGCCACGGTAGTTGAATCCGGGACTATTGGGCAGTATTTCTTGCCAACCGCCGTAGTAATAATCCTCGAATTGGTTACTGGTGTGGCGTTGTTGAGAAAAATCCACATTTGGGTTTATAATGCCTTTGGCTAGACGCAGCATAAAGTCCACATCCTTTGGTTTGTATCGAAACTCAAAGATATCGCTACCTCGTCCGGCGAGGATACCAATACGCAAAAAATCATTTTCCATCCAGACGACTGGCATGTTTTTGTACATCCAATCATCGGAAATAGTGCATTTGTTAGTGGGAAATAGTGGTGTTTTTTCCATATTTAATTTTAAAAATAAGTCATTCATTTTCAATGGCTTGCAATACTCCCCGCATATAACCCAGTGCGTACGCTTTACCCGCATGCCAGGGCGCGTTACACGACATTTCGGGTGTATGGTCGGGAATGATTACGCCATCGTAGTTATTTTTTTTCAAGATACGCAATACGCGTACCATATCAATATCGCCTTCATCCACAAATGCTTCGCGGTAATTAGGTACTTTCCCAATGACATTTCGGAAATGGATATAACCGATATTTCCGGCTGCGGCGTGCTTGTCGAGCAGTTGATACAAGTCGCCATCGGGCATTTCCTGTAAGGTGCCTAGACAAAATTCAAAACCGTTGGAAGGGCTGGCGGAACATTCCAGCAAGCGTTCATATTCGGCAAAAGAGTGGAATAATCGGGCAGTACCGCGCATTTCGGGTAGTGGCGGATCATCGGGATGTGCGACCATACGTACACCGCACTCTTCGGCAATGGGCAGTATTTCTTGCAAGAACCAGTTCAAGCGCTCCCACATTTCGGATCTTGATACGGGAGCAAGGTTACCTGCTTTTGCAGCTGTGTCATAGGTCATGTTCCATACCATACCATTGGGAATAGGCATATTGGCATCAATATTGTCTTGGTCGAATACGACGGACATGGCCGCTCCCCTACCCTTTGGGCCGCTCGTCCAGCCCCACACACCTGCCAGGCTAAAATAGTAACCCATAATTGGGATACCTGCTTTACCGATATTGCGGAGCATTTGTTTTAAGTTTTCGATTTGTTGGCGCTTATTAGGGCCGTCTAGCAGGATATCGTACCAATGTGCTGGATCGAAATTTTCGATTGCAGCCCAGGTGAGCCCGTGCGATTCGATTTGTTTTTTTAACAACAATAGGTCATCCAATTCCCAAAGTTTGCCCTGGTTTTGCGTAATTCCCCAGCCGTTGAGGTAATTTTGGGTTAGGGAGGGGCTATCTCCGCCTTTTACATAATCTACTAATTGCACGACAATATGGGTAGCACCACATTGTTTGGCAAAGCGGAAATTTTGGTCGTTTAGCAGGCTTTTGTATAGACCTAAGCCAAGTTTTATCATGTATGGGTTATGATTTTTTCTGCCTTTTGAAGCGAACGTAAAGTTACATAGTTTTCTGGTGAAAGATTTTATTTTATGCTATAAATTTTGCGTAAATCACGTGATATTTAGGGAGAAAAGAAATACCTTTAGCTATCGAAATGCCGCGTTGTTTACGCTGCAAAAATGCACCTTACATGGTTTCTTTTTCTTCAAAAACGAATTATTTATGCTCATTGCTATTCTTTTGGGTGGGAATTACTGCTATTTCTGCTTGTAAGGATGAATCGGATGATTTTACTTCAGGCAATTTTTATCCAATTGACCCAAAAGAGGTGAACCCGGTAACGCCTATTGATACGACTACGATCATTGATCCTCCTGATTCTTGTTGGGTGGCACCTATTTCGATCACTAAAGCAGGGGATTTTAATAATTTATTTACCCGCTATGGTGGAGGGTGGACGGGCGGCGACGCTACTTATTCTATTCCTTTACCAGATGGTCGGGTATTGTGGTTGTTTGGAGATAGTTTTATGGGTACGGTAAAGCCTGATCGCAGTCGACCACCAAGTGGGTTTCAACGGAATGCTTTTGTGGTACAGGATGGTACTAATTTGACAACTTTAACTGGTGGCGCGACGGCCTATATGACACCTACGGATTCGGGTTGGTGGTATTGGCCGGGTCATGGTAATGCGTATAATGATACTTTGCAGGTGGTTCTTTTTGGTTTTAAATCAACGGGTGGTGGCGCATGGGATTTTGGCTATGCTAGTGTAGATGTGGCGACTTTTCATTTGCCAGATTTTACGCTTTTGTCGCTGGAAAGGAAGGTGGCTGATCCAGCTACTAATTATGGTGCTTGCTTGCTGGAGGATGGAGGTTATACGTATATTTATGGTTCGGAGAAGGTCGGTTTTTCTAAGTTTTTGCATGTGGCGCGGGTGCAGGGGCGTAACTTGAATGCTGCTTGGGAATATTTTACAGGTACGGGTTGGAGTGCTGATCCGATGGCGAGTGGGCGTGTTTTAGCGAGTGTTTCTGACCAGTTTTCGGTGTTTAAAAAGGGGGATAAATTTTACTTGATGACGCAGCATCATATTCTTGGTGGGGAAATTTATTTGTATGATTCGGATGCTCCTGCTATGGGTTTTGGCCACAAAAGAACGATATATTGTACGCCTGAACACAAGAAGGGTAATCTTTTTACTTATAATGCTTTTGCTCATCCTGAGTTTTCTAATGATGGGGCGTTGTTGGTGTCTTATAATGTAAATAGTTTTGTTTTTGGTGATTTATTTCAAAATGCTGATAATTACCGGCCTTATTTTGTTCGGGTGAGGGGCTGGGAATAGTTTTTTAAACTTAATTTTTATATGAAATATAAAAGAATGCCGATTGAAATTGAATCTCCGGAAGAGATGGGCTATGACACGATACGATATAATTTATCGGAAAGTTCGGTGCGGGATTTGCCTTTTAAGGAGTTGGATATCGATCTTTCCGAGGTGGTGCTGGCCTATACGGTGCATCGGGGTGATGCTCATTTGAGATCGCTTATTTTGGAAGAAAGTACTTATTTTCAAGTCGATGATGTATTGGTGACTACTGGTGCGGCACTGGCATTGTTTATAGTATCTACGACTTTATTGGACAAAAACGACCATATTATTGTTATTAGGCCCAATTATGCGACTAATATCGAAACGCCACGTGCGATAGGTTGTGCAATGACGATTGTTGATTTGAATTTTGACCAACAATTTGATCTTGATTTGGAGGCCATAAGCAGTGCGATTCAACCCAATACTAAACTCATTAGCCTTACGAATCCTCATAATCCGACGGGTAAAGTATTTCCCTTGGATGCCATTAAAAGTATCATCGCAATGGCCGAAAAAAAGGGCTGCCGAGTGCTCGTGGATGAAACATACCGAGATTTGAATTTCCAAACGCCGCTTTTACCCTATTTTGCATCTTTGTCCGATCGTGTGATTTCGGTGGGCTCGCTCTCTAAGTCATTTGGCGCTCCAGGTATCCGAACGGGTTGGTTGATTTGTCGGGACAAGGCGTTGATGGAGCAGTTTTTGGCGGCTAAGGAGCAAATGATTTTGGGTAATGCTGTATTGGATGAAACGATTGCGATGCATCTATTGGCTCAAAAATCCACTTTTTTACCTCCTATTCATGCGCATATACGCGAAAATTTTGCTTTTCTGAAAAATTGGCTGAATGAACAGACTTTACTTGAGTGGGTACAACCAGAAGCGGGTGTCGTATGTTTCCCAAGGCTAAAACAAGGATTGCAATTGGACTTTCCAAATTTCAAAAAAACACTCTATGAAGAACATAAAACAATGGTGGGGTATGGACATTGGTTTGAACAACCTGAACGCTATTTTCGGATAGGATTTGGATATCCATCTACTTCCGATTTGAAGGCCGGATTGGCTTGCCTTGATTCGAGTTTGGCTCAATGGGTTCGGTAATTTGTTCGGAATTTGTATTGTTATTCACATAATTACACCATAAAATAAGCAATAACAGGAGTCAAGGGCATCACTTTGAATGTCGGGGGATTGAAAAACACCATCGCAATTGCTCAAATTTTCTTCAATCCCCTCGACGTTCTTTTCACTACTTAGGCTTTGCAGTCCACTCAAATCCCCAATCGTAAATGATACAACCGAAGACCGTCAAGTCAACGGTTTGTTTTGATTTGATAGCGGATGTAGTAGCGCTAGATATTTTGTACACCTCTGTTAATACATCGTTTGGATCAAAAACACTTACCTGCTTCATGGTCAATTCTGTTTCATCAGCGTTCAATGTCCAAGTGGTTGGAGCGCGGAATCCATCAAATTGGCATGAACCTGTACCGCCTGTTACTGGACCGTAATCGAGCGTGAAAGTGCCATCAGATTTGAAAGAGAACACATTGTCCTTTTCGCAGTCAAAAATTTGCTCTGTTTCTGGATCAGCAGCCGCACATTTTCCAAGTTTAGATTTCCATTGCCAATTGTAAGTCGTCAATAAGTAAGATACACTTGCTTCTGTTGTGATAATAAAATCGTTGCTGGCGGTTTTACCTTTTGTGTCTTCTGCCTCAAATTTGAAACGGATTGGTGTGGTAAGACCTTCTGCTGAAAGCACATAAGTCTGGGTGTGCGACAATGTTGTAACCGTTTGGGTACCAGCAGTACCAAAAGTAGCATCAACATCGGTTCCCTTGTACTTTGTAATTTTTAAAGATTTTAAACCCGCTGGAGCCGTAACTGTTGCAGTAACCGATGCAGTTGCGCCTATCTTGCCACTAAAAGTAGTAGCCGTAAGTGCAACCGATGGTGCTGGTTGATCATCATCTTTTTTACAAGCATTAAAGGTGAGTGCCGTGGACAATAGTAGTCCCGTAGTAAATAGTGAAAGCAATAAATTGAACTTCATGTTAAAATGATTTAAATGATAAATAAATGAGAACTGGTTGGTGTTTGATTAAATTGGTGTTTTATTATTTTTAATGGTATCATTATTCCTTTTTTCAAATACGCGTAATTGACCATCATCCATGCCCGCGAGCAGGATTTTTTTACCCGATTTCCCTTTCAAAAACACGAGGCACTCCCCTACTCCATCCAACAAAAAACCGCTTTTTGATGGCTCAATGGGCAAAAAATCGCCTTTCCCATTACCCAATAATAATAAACCGTTGAAGGCATCGTATGGGCCAGTAGCGACATTAGGGGCCGATGAATTACCCGACAGCACAATATCAATATGACCATCGCCATTCAAATCATCACAAATTATGGCATTAATAGGAGCAAATTGTGCCTGAATGGGTAGTGTTTTTGATATAAATCGACCGTTTTTCTGTATAAAACAAGCCGATTGTATATATTCGCATTTCTGTTTGTAAGCACTTGACAATGCTTTTTCGCCTACTATTTCTTGCACTGTTGCAGCGGCATAAAGGGCATATCGAGGAAACTTATT
>JAAFHO010000366.1 GCA_013297575.1 Chitinophagales bacterium | reverse complement strand
AAAGAAAATTGAATCATTAGTAAAACTTGCTCAAAAAAAAGCAAAAAATGATGTATTTTCATTTTTTGGTAAAAAAGTTTAACTAATTTCCTGAAGTAACTAACCTCTGAAATCTAAAAGATACCAGACTATTCATTGAAAAGAATTATTATGAATAATATTTCACTTTGGCAGTATTTTCAAGAGGATGCAGCACGCATCAAAGAAAAAATGTGGACAATAGCCTCATGGCTTTATACTTTGCTTGGTGCTATTATAGGGTTCTTAGCAAAAGAACATTCTATTTTATCTTATACATGGAAAGACCCCTCAGTAGTTATGCTCATTTCAAGCACTGGAATTGGTATAACTCTTTATGGAAGTTATATGTTGAGGTCGTATGGTTTTCATATCCAAAGCAGTTGGGATAGAGCCAATTATATCAGAGATATGTATCTCAAAGAAGTGAAAGAAATTTGGTTTTTAGGAGATAAAGAAAAGATTGACAAGGAATATCAGCCGCCCAAAGAAACGGTATTGCCCAAAGAAGCCAAGAATTTGATTACGATTTTATGGGCATTTGGAATAGTATTCTTCCTGATTTTCATTGGTGGATTGATTTCAAATTTAATCATAAACAATTGATAATCAATACATAAATCACCCATCAATGCACTCTCGAAAATGCCGCCCAAAGCCCAACCCGCAAAGCCAACGCAGGGCGGCACATTCGGGAGTGCTCACGTTATCGCCAATCATAGATAAATGCAAAAATATGAAAGAAGGCAATACAGAAGCCAATGGCACTGAGAATGCTCAAAAGCAAGAAGGTAATACTCCCACTCTAACAGAGGAGACACACGTCTCTTCTGTTAAATCAACTTTTACTCCAAATCAATCAGATGGAGGCCCATCCGGCAAAACCTTCTCAACTATCCCAAATCTTGGCATAGGTGTTTATTCAATACCAATCCAGGTTCCGCCTGGCAGAAACGGCCTTCAGCCTCAGTTAAATCTATCCTACAACTCCAGCGGTGGCAATGGCCCTTTTGGCAGAGGATGGAATTTAGATATTCCAGAAATAAGCAGAAGTGTAAGAATTGGCGATTTTTTTAAGACTGGTGAATTGGATGGTGAGGATAGAACTAGAAATGTATACAAACCAAAGGTTGAGCAAAATTTTGGCAAATTAATCCATATCACAGAATTAAAAAAGGATTATTGGGAGTATTATGATAAATCTGGCTTAGTTATGACTTTTGGGAATCCCAATGGCCAAGATTTTATTGACCGATATGTTATCGTAAACCCTAATAAAAAACACCTTTTTGGAGAATATGGTGATAACAGAATATTTTGCTGGAAACTATTTGAAACAAGAGATTCAATTGGAAATATAATCAAATATGACTATGACCTTGACGACAACTTGTTCCCAATATTAAAAGCAATAAAATATTGTAAAAAAAATGATGGTAATAATAACAGTTTTCATTTTTCAATTCAATTTTATTATGATATTGATGAAAAGTATAACAAAAAAGAAACAAGGAAAGATGTGCTATCAAACTGTAGAGGTGGTTTTGAAATAAAATCTAATTCATTATGCAATAAAATATCAATTACCTCTGATTTCTACGGTGAAAAATTAATCAACGGATATGACTTGAATTATGATACTAATCAATATAATAAAGAATCAACATTAAATAGTTTTACCTCATACTTTAATAACGATGATGGTGAAAAAATTTCTTATCCGACAACTAAATTTTCCTATTCTTGGGTATCCATCGAACCTAGTCAATGGAAAATAGACAGTGATTTACAAAATGCAGGTATTGACAAGGCTGTACCTCTTGATTTAAAAGGTATTGGTATCCCAGGGTTATTTTTACCATCGCCAAACGCCCAAGACTTTAAATTTGCAGAAGTCGAAAGAATAACTAAAAGTGTGCCTCCCAATAAAAATAGGATATTATTTTCCCGATCAAAAAGCCTTAAAGTCTGGACACCTATAAAAGGAAGTACCGAATGGAAAAAAACTGATATACCCACTAATTATAGTATTCTTGATCAAGAAGGTAATGGAAGAATCAGTTTACTTGCAAAAGTTGAAAATGATACTGTTGTGATAATTACTCCGGGTGGAGGAGGTTCGTCGGATGGTGGTACAGGCGAAGTACTTGGACATTTGGCTTACCAAGATAATATTTCTGATGCTAATCAAGAGTCTGGGTTTCGACAATACAAATACCTTATTCAAGAGGGTGTGAACACAGTATTTTCAAACCTTGACAACGTTGCTTTTGTTGATTTTAATGGAGATGGAGTATCAGATGCAGTCTTTCCGAACCCAGTGTTAAAAAACCATTTGATACATTTAAAAAATAGTAAAAAATCAGGTTGGGATAGATCGGCAGGCGTATTAATCAACAATGACACAGGATTGTTTTGGTCTAAGGAAGATTTATCCGGAACTGACTGTAAAAAAATATTTTTCGCTGACCTGAATGGAGATGGGCTTTCAGACTTTGTATCCATCCGTAAACATATCTGCAAAAGTGAAAATCATGAATATAAAATAGAAATAAGGAAAAATCTGGGTAATGGGAACTGGGGGCCAAAAATTGAAAGACCATTCATTGGAGGCAATGTGTTAGAGAATGATCCTCTGGAAGATACAAAAGGCAATATTTTTCAGAACCTTTTCTTTCAGGATCTTACAGGAAATGGTCGTCCTGATATAATTGCTATCGTAAATGGAGGCCATGACATTCATATTTGGTTTAATATTGATGGCGAAAGTTTTTTGCAACATCCATCTTCTCCAATATCTGTAGATAACTTACCACCTAGAGAAAAACTAATAGTCATCAAGGGCCAGCCACAACCCGATCATATAATTGAGAAACAAAATTATCAGATTTGTGACCTTATGGGCAATGGCAACCCTGGAATTTTATATAAAAGAGAGCAGTCAAGTAGTTTCTTCGTCTCGTTGAATTCCGGGATTCGGCCTTTTTTGTTAACGGAAATAGATAATAAATCTGGAATTCTGACTAAAATAAGTTATAGTACTTCAACATTAGAGTATTTAAGTGATAAGAATTCTCGTAGAAATAATTGGAAAACAACTCTTTTATCACCAGCTGTGGTGGTAAAAAGTATAGAAATTATTGATCTTCTTAGACCAATAAATGACGCCCAAGGCCAGCCATTTGATTTTTTAAAAAACATTAAAACATTTTCTTATCATCACGGCTTCTACGATGGTGTAGAGCGAGAATTTCGCGGCTTCGGTTTGGTGGAACAATTTGATTCCCGTTTGAATAAAGAAGGTGATATTATTGATGACCGAATCCCAACAGTTTGGCAAAAAACCTGGTTTCATTTAGGGCCTTCCTCGCGATACGCAGGCGCTGGCAAAGGAGATTTTATAGACTTCTCCGATGAATTTGCAAAAGAAGATACTAACCTTTTTAACAAAAAAGAAGACTGGATTAATAAATTAAAGGAAACCGGTTGGGAACGAGAAATACTTCATGCACTCGCCGGAAAACCTATCCGTAGCGAGATATGGGTAACGAACCCTTCTGGAAAACCGGGCAAAAAGAGCGAATCAAAACTATACGAAGTCAGCGAAACACAATATGACTTTGCTTTTATGCGCCCGCCAAATACCAAGTTTTATTCTCCAATTTTTGTTTTTCCTGTTGCTCAACGATCTACTCAACATCATGGATCAGATGATATTGCTACAAGTTTTAAATACTTCTCTTTTAATACCGCTCTTGATGGATTTGGCAATTTGGTTGCTGAATGTTCCTTGGCCCTGCCACGTCGTAAATCAAAATCAAAAAACGGCATAGACACTTCACAAATTTATTCTACTTTCACTTCTTATCAATACGCTACGCCCCTTGATCAGCAAAAAACATATATTTATGATAGGGTCAGTCAATCGTTAACAATAACGCTTAATTATGATTGGGTTTTTGAATCTGAAGCAAACAATATTCCCGAACATATTAAATTGCAATATGAATCTACTAATAATGCGATTGGCAAATACATTATTGAGTCCATTCTTGGGAAAGGACTAATGATCGGACAAACCTTAAGGTATTATGATGGTGAACCATTTATTGGCGAAGTCTGGGGAAAAGTTGGAAAATACGGCTACTTAACGAAGGAAGAGGTAATGGTTTCACGTTCTGATATATTTGAAGAGGCTTATAAAGAAAGGCGGCCTGCATATTTATTCGGCAGTGCATATACTCCTCCTAATATGCCGAAAACAGACTTAAGGACTTTGGGCTATTCCTGGAATAGTAAAGAAAGCGCTTTTTTTACCTACACTAAAAGGGTATCATATGATTTCCAGGAAATATCGGACACGCCTAAATTCGGATTAATTACTGCCGAAATGGATGCACGAAATAATATTAAAAAAATCGAATATGATCAGTTTAAGTTGTTTGTAACCAAAGTGACAGATGAACAAGGAATGACTATTGAAACAGGATATGACTACCGCGTATTAAAACCTGTGCAGGTTACAGATACAAACGGTAACAAAATTCATTTCCAATACAATGGTGATGGGATATTAATGAAAAAATGGGTAGAAGGTAAATTTGGGGAAGGCAGTAACAAGGAAGACCCGGATGAAGAATATGTGTATGAATATTTTAACTGGGCAAAAAATGGCAAACCCAATTTTATACATTCCAAGACGCGAACAAGCCATACCAAAAGTGGCACTCAAAACGACTATCTTGAGAAGCGTGTATATTTAGATGGTCTGGGACGGGAAATACAGGTAAGAGCACAGGCGGATGACTTGCGTTTCGGTTTGCTTGGTAACAATAATGGCTTGTTAATATCGGGATCGGCATCTTCAACCGATGCAGTTTTAGAAGAAAAATCTGAAAGTATTGCTGTTTCGGTTTCAGGGTGGCAGGAATATGATAATAAAGGGCGTTTAGTAAAATCTTTTGAGCCGTTCTTTTCCGACGGGTGGGAATACGAGCATCAAAAAACTACCATGACACAAAATGCAACATCCTACAAATTAAAATACACTGAATTTTTCTACGATGGACTCGGCAGAAATTTCCGAACTCTTTTTCCGGATGGATCACAAAACATAGTGGTTTTCGGTATTCCGAAAGACTTGAAAAAACCAGACGATTACACATCTTCTCCATGGGAGCGCTATTATTATGATGCAGCGGACCTCGCCAGTATTAGCACAGAAAGTGACAGCAATACCCCATTGGCGCCGAAAAGTCCTCTCCAACATCATTGGACACCTTCCAGCGAGATTTTTGATTCACTTGGCAGGGTAATTTATAAAGTGCAAAGAAACAGCGGCGGAACAGAGGAAGAAAATACGATCACTACAAAAAACTTGTACGATTATCGGGGAAACCTGGCGGAAATCCGGGATACTTTAGACCGCCCTGCGTTTAAACACAAATATGATTTACTTGGTCGTGTATTGCGTACCGAAAGTATCGATGCCGGTGTTCGAACCTTTGTATATGATGCCTTGGGCAATGAAGTGGAATATCGAGACAGCAAAGGTGCTATAGTAGTTAAGGTATATGATAAACTGAATCGGGTAAAACAACTCTGGGCACAGGACAACAATAAAGATATTCGATTTACTTTAAGAGAAGAAATCATCTATGGCGATGACCCTGAATTGGTTACGGGTTTGCCAAGGACAACAGCACGCAATAAAAATTTATTAGGAAAACTTTATCAGCATTATGATGAAGCCGGAAAACTAACCACACCTGCGTATGATTTCAAGGGAAATTTATTGGAAAAAACAAGACAAACCTTAAAACCGGAGGTCATATTGGATCCAAACTGGGTCACTGACTGGTCAGGAAATAATAAAACCGCTCCCGGCCGTTTTGATAATAAACTATACACTACAAAAATGACCTATGACCGGCTCAACCGTCCGGTAGAAATGATTTATCCAAGTGTGCTTAAAAACAAGATACCTGATCGTTTGAAGATAGCCTATAATCAAGGGGGAA
>JAAFHO010000365.1 GCA_013297575.1 Chitinophagales bacterium | reverse complement strand
AAATCAACAAGATAACCAGTTTGATGTTAACCTTGGGGATATTGCGCTAGGGCATGTTGCCCCTGCCAACTGGTTTGTACAAAGTCCGGGTACTGATTTAACCTGCCAAGCACCCTGCATTGCCAACCAGATCAATATGGTGGCACCCGGCCACAGTATCGAACAAGCCGAACAATCGGCACAAGACCGGGGGCTGGATTTGGTGATCGAGGAAGGGCTTTACTATGACGTTATTACGGGAAAAAACCAACTTGAAGGTTACGCAGAAGCTTATGGGTGGATGATCCGTAGAAATATTTACAGGGAAATCGTGGACGCTTATGGAACAGAAATCCCCGAGGAGTACAAGGCGTTTATGGATAAACAAGCGGGTACATCTGTGGGCAGGTTTCAGGATTTTGAGTTTGCACTTGGAGGTTTGGGGCAAAACCAGCCCGAATTATTGTCAAATATTTTAGAAATCGAGGCACAGATAGAGACAATTGTAAAAGAGGCGCAGCCATTACTGGACAATTTCCAATCGCTCCCCACCGAAAAGCAACTACCATTATTGGAAGCAGGTTTTGGGGAACAGATGCGCAATATGGGAAATCTGTGGCAGGAGCGCATCCAACTGCACCAAATATTGAAAACCAATATCACCACACAAGCCGCCGAATTGCTGGCTTGGAACGAAGGGTTGCCTGTAGAAAACGATTTTGAGCAGTACGAGCAACAAGTGAATGGTTTTTACCTCGCCCTGCGCGCCAATGACCTGTCAAGCCTCTCCGATCAGGATTCCGCCCAAGTCGATTTTATCGCAGGGCTTTGCCCTTTCGAGGGTGGGTTTGCAGTGTATAAGGCACGTAGCCTATATAGTTGGCTATACGGGGTTTACAAACCAGAATGGTTCGAGTGTAAAGAGGTGGTTAAGCCAAGGGACATAGTAGGGCAAGACAAAAAACAAAAAAGTAATTTTGGTTTTGACCTGATACCTAACCCTGCGGGAGATTATTTCCTAGTCAAATTGAACAATGCCAGTGGCATACAGACCGATTTTCGTCTGTTCAGCGCGACAGGTAACGTACTACTTCATAAGAAATTGGCGGGCGCATTTGAAAGGGTGGACACCTCCAACTTCCCAAGCGGCATCTATTTTGTAGAGGTGGTCGGCGAAAACGGGGAAAGGTCATATCATAAGATTTTGATCCACCGCTAAAAATCAATGGGGCTTGGGCATTTCGATGCCCAAGCCTTAATTTTTCATTTTAAAATCTAGTTCTATGTCGCGCTTTCTTTTACTTTTTTGCATTTGCAGTACGCATCTATATGCTCAGCCTTGGTACGATGCCAAGCGGAACTACCAATGGATAACTGGGTATCAATATGATAATATTATTTATGATGAGGCTATAGACAATGTAATCTATGACTTTACAGGCGATTCGATGCAGTTAAAATATGAAGAAAAATATCCAAGTTCTGAACTCAGATTTACAAACGGCTCAATATGTGATAAAGATGGAAAGTTGCTGTTATATTCTGGCGGTTGTAGGGTACATGAAGCAGATGGCACGCTCATTCCAGATACAGATACCATGAACATTGGTTATGTCTATAACGCTCAATGTTATGATTATATGGGCAACCCCAATAGCGGTTATACTGTACCCGAAGGATTGATGTTCCTTCCTGTCGGCGAGTTGTCATTTTTCATTTTTTATTTATGGAAGGACTATAGACCGAATTATGGTCCTAATAATTTCCGTCTTTATAGCATGAAATTGGAAAAATCCCCTAATGATATTCATTTCCAAGCAACTGATATCAACCATATTGTGTTGGAAGATACATTAAATGGAAACCTCGCCGCTTGTCGGCATGCCAATGGCCGAGATTGGTGGCTAACTTGCCCTAAAACAAATTCGAATCGAATATTTTCATTTTTGGTGGATTCAAACGGTATTAAACAACAACTCCAACAAGATATTGGTGCAAGCAGGCTAAGTCCATACGATGAATCATCTGGTCAGTGCGCGTTTTCTCCCGATGGTACTAAGTTTATCGAATACTGCATTAGGTCTGATATAAAAATATTTGATTTTGATCGGTGTACAGGCGCGTTGAGCAACCCTATACATATCCCCATAAATGATTATGCAGATACCATTTTTGCGGCAGGCGTATGTGTATCGCCCAATTCGAGGTATTTGTATGCACCATCATCCAACCATATTTATCAATTTGATTTAAAATCTAGCGATATTCCAGCATCCAAGCAAGTCGTCGCGGTATATGATGGGGTAAAAATGGGATTTTTGCCGCTTGATTTCAACCACGCGGAGTTAGGTCCTGATGGAAAGATATACATCGCGAATTGGGCAGGAAGAACAACCTACCATGTGATCGAACACCCCGATTCGGCTGGGCTTGCCTGTGAGGTGAGGCAGCACGTAGAGTGGACACAATGGGCGGTATCAAATACGCCGCACCATCCCAATTATTTATTGGGAGCTATGGTTGGTAGCGGGTGCGATACCATAACAAGTACCAAAAATGTAAATAGTAGAAATATCAAAATAAATATATTCCCTAATCCTGTCTCCGACCTTATGACGGTGGAAATTGAAGGCAATGAAACTATTTTCAGCGGAGAAAAAGAGATAATAATATTAAACCAAATAGGGCAAACAATAGAAAAAATATATGTCCCTCCCTATACCCCAATTAGTAAGATCAATACAACTAGATGGAGCAAAGGTATTTACTTTATTCAGTTGAAAAATAGGGAGGGATCTGTATTGGGCTTGGGCAAAGTGGTCAAAACAGAGTGAGCCTTTGTTTTTTCATTTTAAAATCTAGTTCAATGTCGCGGTTTCTTTTACTTTTTTGCATTTGCAGTACGCATCTATATGCGCAGCCTTGGTACGATGCCAAGCGGAATTACCAATGGATAACAGGGTATCAATGGGATAGTATTACCTATGATCCAAATATCGAAAACGTAATTTATGATTTTACAGGCGATTCGATGCAGTTAAGATATAATAAAAAATATCCAAGTTCTGAAACACGAGGTACTAATGGCTCTATTTGTGATACCAATGGAAATCTACTGCTTTATTCAACAGGATGCAGGGTACACGAAGTGGACGGAACGATTGTGCCAGATACTGACACTATGAATGCAGGCTATGTTTATAATGCTCAATGTTATGATTACATGGGAAACTCCAATAGTGGCTATACCGTTCCAAGTGGATTGATTTTCTTACCCGTAGGTGAGTTATCGTTTTTTATTTTTTATTTATGGAAGGACTATAGACCGAATTATGGCCCCAATAATTTCCGTCTTTATAGCATGAAATTGGAGAAATTCCCTGATGATATTCATTTTCAAGCAACTGATATCAACCATATTGTTTTGGAAGATACATTAAATGGAAACCTCGCCGCTTGTCGGCATGCCAATGGCCGAGATTGGTGGCTAACTTGCCCTAAAACAAATTCGAATCGAATATTTTCATTTTTGTTGGATTCAAACGGTGTTAAACAACAACTCCAACAAGATATTGGTGCAAGCAGACTAAGTCCATACGATGAATCATCAGGTCAGTGTGCATTTTCTCCCGACGGTACTAAGTTTATCGAATACTGTATCCGGTCTGATATAAAAATATTTGATTTTGATCGGTGTACAGGCCAGTTGAGCAACCCTATACATATCCCCATAAATGATTATGCAGATACCATTTTTGCGGCAGGCGTATGTGTATCGCCCAATTCGAGGTATTTATATGCACCATCAACAAACCATATCTATCAATTTGATTTAAAATCTAGCGATATTCCAGCATCCAAGCAGGTTGTTGCGGTATATGATGGGGTAAAAATGGGATTTTTACCGCTTGATTTCAACCACGCGGAGTTAGGCCCTGATGGGAAGATATACATTGCGAATTGGGCAGGAAGAACAACCTACCATGTTATAGAGCACCCCGATTCGGCTGGGCTTGCCTGTGGGGTGAGGCAGCACGTAGAGTGGACACAATGGGCGGTATCAAATACACCGCACCATCCCAATTATTTATTGGGGGCTATGGTTGGCGGCGGGTGCGATACCATAACAAGTACCAAAAATGTAAATAGTAGAAATATCAAAATAAATATATTCCCTAATCCTGTCTCCGACCTTATGACGGTGGAAATTGAAGGCAATGAAACTATTTTCAGCGGAGAAAAAGAGATAATAATATTAAACCAAATAGGGCAAACAATAGAAAAAATATATGTCCCTCCCTATACCCCAATTAGTAAGATCAATACAACTAGATGGAGCAAAGGTATTTACTTTATTCAGTTGAAAAATAGGGAGGGATCTGTATTGGGCTTGGGCAAAGTGGTCAAAACAGAGTGAGCCTTTGTTTTTTCATTTTAAAATCTAGTTCAATGTCGCGGTTTCTTTTACTTTTTTGCATTTGCAGTACGCATCTATATGCGCAGCCTTGGTACGATGCCAAGCGGAATTACCAATGGATAACAGGGTATCAATGGGATAGTATTACCTATGATCCAAATATCGAAAACGTAATTTATGATTTTACAGGCGATTCGATGCAGTTAAAACAAGACAGTTTTTTGTCTTAAATATACGGACGAACTATCTCAAGACCAGTTTTGCTTTTGCTTTTATTACCCCTTTGCTGTCTTTTGCCAGTACCAAATAAACTCCGGCGGGTAGTTTTTGGCGGTTAAAGATGGTTTGTTGTCCAGTTGTTTCCCATATTTGGCAAAGAACGCCGCGCACATCCACTATTTCCATTCGGTATCCAGCTGCATCATTTAAGGATTCGGGCAATACGATACGCGCCTCTTGAAAACAAGGATTGGGCAATATCAATATTTGTCCTGGTTTGGGGACGGGTATCCTCTCTGGGTCATACATTGGTGCAATAATTTTCCACAACTCGCTACCCAATTCAGGCGTATTGCCCCAGAACAAAAGCAGTGAATCCTTAATAATTCCATTTTCGCCATCTAATACTCTACTCCTAAGATCACCCTTAAAATGGCCAAATTGCTGGCATTGAAGGCTATCAACACCTATTTTCCAAAAATCTGTTGTTCCATCATCTAAATGACGTTCATAAGCCATAGTGCCATCAGGGAAATTGCCGATATAATATAGATACAGATAACTTGTATCCGAAAATGTATAATATGGTGATACAGTATCGTTTTTTAATTTCCAAAATTTCGAGACACCACCCCATTCTGTACGCCCAAAGAAAATAGTTTCTTTTGTTTTAGGGGCAATTTGAACCTTATAAACCTCATTTAAAGAGTCCACGAGTATGGACTGATAATTGCGAACCAACCATATTAATGTTTTATTTTTGTATTGGCTAGGTACCTGTAAGGCAACCAGCGCACTGTCGGAGGTAACCGCCGCTAGCCTAGGGAAAAAAGTACTTTTGAAATCTGTAATTCCAGGAATAACGGATCTACTTAGCCCGTCCTCCCCTAAATATTGATAAGCAAAATGACCAGAAACAAGCGATAAGCGAGGGAATTGGCCAATAGGAACGGGTATATCTTGCGCTACATAAGTTATTTCTTGGGTTGAAGCATCCAAACGGATTATACTGTATTGCCCTGTCGAAATATGCCTTGTCAACATGTATATGGCAGCGCTATCTATAATATAGTTATTTAGGGTAGATTCTTTTAAAATGGCGATACTATCTATAAAAACAGTACCATTATTGGTACCATCTGTACGCCATAAATCTGTTTTATTGACTATAAAATAGGCTTTTAAGCCAATATTTGCACATATACTAAAACTGGTTACATCATCCTTCTCAAAGATGGAGTCCATTGTAGTACCATTAAAGGATAATAGTGAAAATCGAGGGCTTAATTCATTGTTAAAATAAGGAATTATAATTTTATCACCAATAGGATAAAGTGCTGGCTGGACTTTGTTCCCAAATTTATATATCAACTTTGTACCGTCGCTAGTACCATCTGTTGTCCACAAATTACAACCATCACGGTATGGAAT
>JAAFHO010000364.1 GCA_013297575.1 Chitinophagales bacterium | reverse complement strand
GTGAAAGATCAAGCAGTTGACTGGCAAAAAATTTCGCCGGAGTTGAATATTGATTTCAAGAAAAAACGCATGCGTGGCAATTACAACCACAGTTTACAATTGCGCGCCATTTGGTTGAAGCAGCAAAACGCAACAGTCAACGTTTCGGATAATGGATACACCCTTGGCTTTCCTTACACTGAAAAAACGTTTTACGAAGGTTCATACATGTTGAAAAACACCAACCGTTTATTTCCGTGGGATATTCGCACAACCTATCAGCAAGGCGATGATTTTTCTAAAATTATGGCAACTGGTCATGTAAAAATTTCGCTCAACAAACGCAAAGCCATCAACGTACGCGTTTTTGCGGGTGCATTTCTCAATGAAACAGGAGCTGGCCCATTCCGGTTCCGCATGAGTGGTTGGGGCGCAAAAGGAATTGGTAATTACGATTATTTGTACGACAATATTTTCTTGGGCCGCAACGAGAGTTCTGGATTGTTGGGCGCACAATTTGTGGAAGAAGACGGTGGTTTTAAAACTTATTCGCCTTCAGGACAAAGTGGCAAATGGCTTACTGCGGTAAACATCAACATTCCTATGCCGGGGAAAAGTAAATTGTTGAATACATTTTCGCTTTTTGTAGATGCAGGTATTTGCGAATACGATGGCCGTAGCGAAGAACTCTTGATGTACGATGCAGGTTTGGTTTTCTCACCGTTCCGCAAAGGCTTGTTGGATATTTACATTCCATTGTTGTACTCAACAAGTTTCAACGATTATCACGATGCAAACGAGATTAAATTCATGCAAACCATTCGGTTCAGCTTGAACATCAACAAATTTTATCCCGCAAACCTGCTCAACAACTTTAGTTTCTAAACAAACGTATGCGCGCTCCTGCTGACGGTTTTATTTATTTCATTTCGGATTTCCACCTCGGATTGCCTGATCTGAAATCGAGCCGTGAGCGGGAGCGTAAAATTTTGCGCTGGCTCGACGAGATTGCCCCCACAGCAAAAGAAATTTATTTTGTGGGCGATGTGTTTGATGTTTGGTTTGAGTACAAGCGCGCTGTTCCAAAAGGATTTGTTCGTTTTTTAGGACGCATTGCAGAACTGAGCGATAAAGGCATTCCGGTGCATTTTTTCCTCGGCAATCACGACATGTGGCAATTTGGGTATTTGGAAGATGAATGTGGCGTAACGATGCACAAAGAACCCATTTTGCGCGAATGGAACGGCAAGAAATTTTTCATTGGCCATGGCGATGGTTTAGGGCCGGGCGATGGCACGTATAAATTCATTAAGAAAGTATTTCGCTTTCCGCTCAGTCAATGGTTTTATGCGCGACTGCATCCCAATTTCGGCATTTGGTTGGCCGAAAAAGTATCGCGCAAAGGCATGGGGAAAAAATTGCGCGAAGCCCAATACTTCGGCGACGATAAAGAATTTTTGACGCTGTTTTGTAAAGATTATTTAAAAACGCAGCACGTCGATTATTTTATTTTCGGACATCGGCACTTAGCGCTGGATCTGCGCGTGGGCGAACACACCCGTTACCTCAATCTCGGCGATTGGCTACGCTTCAATTCCTACGCCGTTTTTGATGGACAAGAAATGCATTTGAAATATTTTGAACAGGGGTAGTTTTTCGGCCCGCATTTTCCTGCGCTTTTGGTGAATTGGTGAGTTGACGAGTTGGTAAGTTGGTAAGTTGGATTTTCAACCCGCATTTTCCTGCACTAAACGAAATACAGAAAGAGAAAGAGAGCGGAGAAACAGAGCGAAATACGCGCACTGTTTCTCCGCTCTCCGCTCTCCGCTCTTTACTTTTTTTACGTCTTCTTATCTCACAAAAAAAGGTTCAAGTCTTGGAACTGCACAAAGCACGTCAAGAGAATATGTGCGGGGATGTCAACGGAAGGTGCGAAGTTGCATTTGAAAATGAGCTAACCCCGCCTTAGGCGGGTCAGGCTCATTTTCATTGCAATTTGGTTTCCGTTGTGCCTTTTCTTTGTTACTTTCTTTGGGCAAGCAAAGAAAGTAAAGAAAAAACTTCCATTTCCAAACCCCAACCGTAAGCCCCACGCCTTAGGCGGGGAATCGTACAAATTAAGTCAAGAAGATTATATGCCAATAAAAGCAAGCACGCAAAAATTAAAAACGACACAAAAAAGGTTCAAGTCTTGCTCTAAGAACAGCGACTCAAACCTAAATTAAATTTCAAAAAAAGCAGACCTATAAGCCGGGTTCTGTACACTTCGCGACACGTCGCAAAGCGCTTCCATCATTTCTCTAGGCCAACAATCGCTCATTGGCTCAAGCAACCTACCCACAATACAATCCGACGTACGGAAAAAAGACGAGCCGCCCTCCCTGCTACATTCCGCAGGGTACTGCTTATTTGGTTTTTCAACGCCTGGGGTTTACCCCCGTGCTTGTTGCCAAACACGGCGTGCGCTTTTACCGCACGTTTTCACCCGTTCCGTTTTTTTGCAAAAACGGTGGTTTAGTTTTCTGTGGCACTTTCCGTCAACGTTTATTCCTAAACGTTGCCTTCCCGTTAGGAAGCAAGCTGCTCTGCGTTGCCCGGACTTTCCTCTACCTCGCGGTAGCGATGGAACGGTCTGCGGGGCAAAGATAGGGATAAGGAGTACACTTTAGCGTTCGCTGTCCTTACTATCAAAAAAGACAATAGATAAATTCAGTAGGCAATTAGTAGAATTTAAAAGTGTTGTTAGAATGCTTTATCATTGAATTTGGATGTAGCCATTACTTTCTACTTTTCTCTTTAAAGCTCTATTAATCATTCTAGTCCCATATATTTTTTCATTTTGTTTTTATTATCAATTAGATCCTTCTTTATTCGCTCTTTAAGTCTTTTTGGAAGTTTTTGACTTCTGATTTTCAAATCTGAAATAAGGTCTAAATACAATGCTTCATTATCAGACCCTTCTTCAGATCTTTTATACAAATAATCTGTTAGCTTATAGAGTAAATAATTCTGTACAGGTACGGTCTTAGAAGATTTTACTAGATACTTTAAATGTTTGTCAAAATTAGCGCCTTCAATATCAGAAAAAAGAGTTACGGATAAATATGTTTCGATTTCAGATCTTTTATTGACAAGCCCTTTTTTGTCTTTTTGCAACTTATTCAAAACTACACGCTCTAATTTTTGTGTTCCTAAATGGGAATTTAAAGATTGTTGAATATAGTATGGGAAGTTTTGCAATAAGTATTCCAAACTTAAATTAGGTGGTATAGATGGAGGAAGCGTTTTGTGCTGAATGACATACCTAATCAATAATTGCGTATAGAGTATTGAATATGTTATGTTGTGTTTAATAATCTCATCATAAGCTTCTTTTTTTAGATTAAGATCCTCAATACCTTCTGAATTTCTCAAAACATTACACATTATTAACATCATTCTATCAAAATCAATTCTCTTCCTTTCATTTCGTTCATTCTTATACTTAGATATTTTTTGCAATTGCTCATCTAATTGTTTTTCTATATTTTGATCTGTCGGTCTATTTTCTTTAATTCTTGCTATCTCAATGCTTCTGGCCAACGGTTCATTATTAGCACTTTTTTTTGTAATGCTCACATTGAAATACTCATCAGGATTAATACTTTCCAATATAAATTCCATTGGTTTAAAAACTTGCTTAAATCTTGAATAAATCAAATTAAAAGTTTCCAAATCACTTCTAACAAGTCCTGTGAAATAGTCTAATACCTTGGCATAATTGAAATACCTACTCTCATCCAAAACAAATTTTTTGAAAGCCAGATTATCTTGCATTCTCTTTGCTAAAAAAAAGTGCAAGAAGCATACTTGAGAAAATTGAATTTCACTATTGCTGTTTTTTGTAAATATTCGCCTATCAAACAAATAGTTAATGATAACTTCTTCTTCGAAAGTGAATCCTACCTTATCCTTGATATACTCGCTGATAATACTATAAAACTCTGTGCTTGATAAAGTATAGTTATTATCTTCCTTACGTGCCATTTTTTCAGCAATCATTGCGATTAACTGAATCTTGTTCTTCGCATCAAAATTTTTCCTGTAGATATTGTCTTTGCTTAACTTTTCTAAAACTAAATCTACATATATTTCCATTAAAACAGCTTGATTAATCGGCTTTTCATTACTGTTTTCTTGACACCATAAATAAAGGTGTACTGATAATGCGTTATTGGGTAAATGATACGAAGCAAATGTTTTAACGAGTTTTTCCAAGTTTTCTTCACTTTTTTTGGGGTCTTCTATTGGTCTCCATTGCTTTATTATTTGCTTAATCTCTTTTGTCTTAAGTCCTCGAATATACCTATATGAAAAAGGTATTTTACAATGTCTCGTAATTTCTGGTGGCAAAATTATATTTTCCTCCAGATTATAGGTGGCGACAATTCTATTTAAAGGATATTTTCTATAAAAATCATGCAACCTAGCAATTCTCGTATTGACATTTTTATTTTCGTTATAACTAAGATTATCAATCAAAATTATAAACTTTCCTTTTTCTAATATTTCCTTGACCCTATCCGTACTAGAACGAGTATATTCTTTAATAATTGTAACAAATTCCTTATTCTTTATATCATTAAAGTCTATAAAGACAGGTATTTTATTATAAATATCATACTCATCTAAAAATTCGACAACTATTCTGTACAATAAACTTTTTTTTCCTGATTCTTGATGGCCAAGAAATAAAATATTTTCAGTTGATTTGATTATCTCGGAAAAACTTATTTCTCTTATTTCATTGTCTTCATAAAAATTGTTACCATCATCAATTGGAGGACAAATAAATGCACTTTTAACCGATACTTCATTCTCATTTTTTTTCCCAGTAATGAAATGATCATTCATTTCTTTGTAGTGGTCCTCGATGATGTTTTCTATCGCCTCGCGGTAGTTTTGGATATTAACTTTTGAATCGGAAAGTGGCAAATCAAACGTCTTTATTCCGGTATCTTCAATATCGGTATTGTGTACAAATTTTCTTTGTAAGTGATTGTATTTAAGATAAGTACAGGTAATTTTATTATCATAATCAATAATTGTAAAACCATTACTGAAATCATTACTATCTGTTCTAATATTGTTCAGCCCAGAGGGCGAAACATTATGGAAACAAGAGCCAGTAAGTCCTGTGGTCATTCTTGATGTACCTTCATGAACATGTCCTGATAAGATCAAATCGTAGTCCTTGTATGCATGAGAGGTAATAGTCTTTTTCTCTGCATCGATTATCCAATCAAGTTGATGATGTATTAAGGCAATCTTAATATCACAATCCTCAATAAATTTAAAATTGTTATTTAGTTGATTCTCCCCGATTATAATATTGCCAAAATCGTCATTGCCATAACACCTCCATGAAGAATTTATCGAACTGACACCAATCATTTTATCACCTATTTTAAGTTTTGCAGAAAAAGTGAATATTGATTGTTTCTTTTCATTGCTTATTTTTTCATATAATTTGAACTCAAATTCTTTATACTCTTTTATTCGCTTAATTCTATTATATGTGCCATCCTTTTCTGCATTCTCAATGAAAGAAATTATTTTATTACTGGTTGCTAAAATACTCTTCAATCCAAATTCATCAATCTCATCATCAGCATTTCTATCAATGTCATGATTACCCGGGCAAATAATAAACTGTGAAATATCTATTTTTAATTTTTCTATTATTGGTTTAATAATAAATTCTTCAAACTTATTGAATGCATCTGAAGGCTTTCCAAAATCTTTTCCACCTTTGTCAATGAGGTCACCAGTAAATACGATTAAATCAATCTTACGTTCTTTATGAAGCTCATTTAATTTTAAAAAAAAACACTCTTGATAATAATCAGACCAATCGCGCAATGTTTTATTGTTCAAGTGGAAATCTGTTAGATGCAAAATTCTCAACATTGTTATATTTTTATTTGGTTTTAGAGTTAGTAAACTTCTTGACTAACCAAAAAAACTTTAATGAAAAAGTTATGAAGTATTTCAAGGGTTTATGCATAACACTTGTAATCAGCAATCAA
>JAAFHO010000363.1 GCA_013297575.1 Chitinophagales bacterium | reverse complement strand
TAAAAATATACTCTTTACTGCGGATGAAAAATCGTTTACGCCAGTAGGTGCGTACGATATTTCTGATCTAAGTAATATTAATTTATTGGATGTATATTATCCTTCACAGCGACCTACTGGCGAGGTACATAATGTGCGTAGGGTAGGGGATGACTACTTGGTTTGTCCATCTTATCAAGGTCAACTCACCATTGTAGATGCTTCCGAGCCGACAAATATGATTGAAACAGCATGGACTATTTTGGGTACTTCATTGGTATGGGACGCGGATCCATATTTGCCATCGGGTATAATATTTGCAACGGCTAAAAGTGAAGGATTTTTTATTTATCAGCCCACTTACATTCGGGCCGCTAGGTTAAAAGGCACAGTAACAGATGCTGCTACGGGTTTACCTTTGTTCAATGCAAAAGTATTTGTAGAAACCACTTCTAACGCTGATACCACCAATATTCAAGGACTTTATGCCACAGGAGCGCCACAAACAGGCAATTATGCCATACGCGCTGAACGAGCAGGTTATATAACAAAAACAGTGAATCGTCTATTGGAAAATGGAACTACGGTCGAATTAGACATTGCGCTTCAACCCGAAAATGTACATGCTACATCCATTGGAAATAACGATCAGATAAAAGTATTTCCAACTTTGATTAAAAGTGGTTTTTGGGTGGAAATGCCTTTGGGATTAACCGCTAAAACGCTAATACAAGTATATGATAATGCTGGAAAATTGATACTGGAACAAAAAGCACAGCAAAAATGGGTCGATATGCCGAATGACACGCCTCCGGGTGTTTATCATGTTCGGATTGGTGGATTTGCACAGCAGATTGTCAAGACCAATTAATATGCTTAGCCAAGCCGGAATATTTGGGGTTATTGTAGCGATTCAATACCATTTGATGAGCGATATATTTTTGAAGATATGAAATGACGGAATATGTGCCGAGCCTACGGCTCTCCATCTGTCGCTTCAATATCGTTCACGGCGGATTGAAATCCGCCGCTACAATATATTTCGAGCCTAACGGCTCTTCGTTTCGTACTATTTGGCAAAATCCACGCGGAATTGGGCAATTTGGGCTTTACAAACCCTTTTGGTGGTCGAGGTCATTGTCGGCGTGACAGCGGATTGAATCCACCGCTACAATATATTTCGAGCCTGACGGCTCTTCGTTCCGTGCTGTTTAGCAAAATCCGCACCACTTAGGGCAATTTGGACTTTACAAACCCCTTTCGATGTTCGAGGGATTGCGCGTTAAAGCCCGCCCGCTAGTGTACGATACAAGAGCCATTAGGCTCGGCTCATTTTGTAGCGGCGGATTTCAATCCGCTGAATAGATGCACAACAATTTAGGGAGAGCCTTCGGCTCGTTACATATTTTTTTCAATCACAATAAAAAATAAGCAATCCATAGCAAACGCCTATATCAAATCTACACCCAAACGGTTTTTGACATTATTACTATTTATTTCTACCCGCCGAAAGTTCTTTAGCCCGCTGCAAATCTGCCGCCGCCGCCGCTTGATTGCCCATCATTTCGTGTATTTTTGCACGATTTTGATAAGAAACAATCGCTCCAGGCTTCAATTCAATCGTTTTGTTGAATGCTTCCAATGATTGTTGCAACTTGTTTTGGCGCATATATATTTGAGCCATATTGTTCCAAGAAACGACATCGGTGGAGTCGTAAGTGAGGTATTTTTGAATATCTTTAACGGCTAAGTCAATCTGCCCTGCTTGTGCATACAAACTGCCCCTAAATTTATAAGCATCCCGCATATTTGGATCCAATTCCAGTGCTTTGGTGAAATCCTGCATCGCCAATTGAGGCTTGCTCAAGTCGCCATATTCCACGCCTCTACCGAAGTACATCATACCCTTGTGGTAATAACCATTATCAATCGCATTGGACACCACCGTAATAGTGTCTTTCCACATCCCCACTTGCCGAACACCCAATACGGCCACCATGATCGTCCATCCAATCAATACATTACGCATCAAAGCAGTTTTGTCGGGATATAGGTCACTCCAATAGGCCAATACAGATCCAATCGCAAAGAATACACCCACACAAGCCAAGTAATTATAGTGATCCGCACAAAGTTCAAATGTTCCGAGCGTCACAAATGGCAAGGTGAAAAAGATATTGGCCATAAAAAAGGCAAGGCCGATATAAATGCCCGGTATTGTTTTGCGGTAATGCCAAGCCATATAGGACAACGCAGCAATGACAAGCGGCGCAACCCAATAAACCCAAGGTAATGAGCCATTTACACGGTCAAAAGAATAATAAATATTTAGTTTAAAAGGCAAAATTATCTTTGTCAGGTAAAAAACAGGGGCATAAGAAACCAGCAATAAACGTTCTAGCCCAGAAAATCCATTGGCATCTGAACCCACAGCAGTCCCCGATGCATTACGGCTATAAATTGTCAACAGGCCAAACCCTAAAGCCATCAGGAAAAAGGGGGCATACCCAGCAATGCGTTTTTTTAAGTCCAAACGAGAAGGCAACCACCAATCTATAATGACCATAAGCAACGGTAATACGACCGCAGCACTTTTTGCTAAGTTCCCCAATAACATCATAATCAAGGCTAAAGCATACCATTGCCATCTAGTTTGATCCACCGCTGCTTGATATTTTAAGTAGTATAATAGTCCTAATAAACAAAATAACACATAAAAAGGCGTACTAAAACCCGCTACCCAAGCCACGGCTTCTGCCTGAATAGGGTGTATGGCAAATAATAATGCAATCGGGAAACGCATGGATTCGCGTACGCCCAAGCGCAGAAGCAGGCGCGCTACCAGCCATGTATTGAGCAAATGGACGATAAAACCAAGCAAATGATAGCCCCAAAAGGCATCTTTAGGCATCAAATTGTACGGAATAGCATACGCGGCCCAAGTTAATGGCGCATACATCCCCAAGTTAAAATTGGTGAATGGCGAAAACTCGGTTACTGCTTTGTTTTCTACTGTTGCTTGGTGGTCATCCAAACCCAATAGCGGGTAACTCAGCGCAATGAGGTACATCAATGCAGCAGCCACCACCGGTATCCATATCTTCCAATTTCCTGAATCGGGGGTATTATTTACTGGAGTTTGGACGATATTCGTTTTATTTTGTTTAACTTTTGCCATATTTATATTTCACTTAAAATAAGTATCTGTTCGTTCCAAAGCATTTAAACGCTTTCTAATAACCCAATAATACTATCCAGATATTCTCGATGATTTGCCAATCTGGGCACCTTATTTTGATTACCAAACTTACCGCGTTCTTTCATCCAGCGCATAAAAGTATTGGAAGGCACAGAACGGAGTTTGAGCGGTGCAAGTGCCAAATCTTTATATCTTTTTGCTTCGTAATCCGAGTTTATTTTTTGTAAATTACTATCCAATAAGTGTGCAAATTCGTCCATATTCACAGGCGATTTTTGGAATTCAATAATCCATTCATGCCCGCCTCTGCTATCCTTGGAATTACCAAAAAACACAGGCCCTGCTGTGTATTCAGAAATAACAGCATTCAGCGCGGTGCAAGTAATTTCCAATGCTTTATCGGCATCTCCCACCATCACTTCCTCGCCAAATGTATTGATAAACTGCTTAGTACGCCCCGAAATACGGAAACAATGCGGGTATCGGCGCGTAAATACAACGGTATCACCCGGTTGATAACGCCAAAGGCCATTATTAGAGGAAATTAGTATTGCATACGTTTTGCCCAGTTCCACATCCGCCAAGATAACTGTTTTGGGATGTGCTTTGTCCCATTCGTCCATCGGGATAAACTCATAAAACACCCCGTTATCCGCCAAAAGCAGCATATCGTTTTTGTCAAAATCGCATTGAGCACCAAAGAAACCCTCGGAGGCATTGTATATTTCCTGATAAATAAAATCGTCGCTGGGAATAAACTCCTTAAATGTTTGCCGATAAGGAGCAAAACCTACACCACCATGCATATATGCTTGCAGATGCGGCCATACTTCCAGCATATTTTGCTTACCTGTTTTTTCCAAAATCATGCGAAATAGCACGATAATCCAAGTAGGAACGCCACCAAACATCACAATATCGTCTTGTTCGCTGCACATTTCCGCTACCTTATTTAGTTTATCCTCAAAATTGGGGAGCAAAGCCGTTTCAAAATCAGGGGTATAAAACCACCGCGCCACAAAGGGCATGTGCTGGGTCAATACCGCACTTACATCACCGTAATAAGTTTGGGGAAATTCGGGAAAAGAGGTGAAACTACCAGGCATCAGCAGGTTTTTGCGCCGGAATATCTCTAAATCATCGCGGTAATGGTACATTAAAGCGAGGGCATCCCAACTGCCAGCAATATGACACTCTTCAAGATTGGCGGGCGTAACTGGAATAAATTTACTTTTATCGCTGGTTGTTCCACTACTTTTACTGTACCAATTGACTTGTCCGGGCCAAAGCACATCCCGTTCGCCAAGCATCATCCTATTGATACTATCTTTTACCGCATCGTAGTCGTGTATCGGCACCCTTGAGGCGTATTGTTCGTGGTTTTTAATCTCCGAAAACCCGTATTTACGGCCAAATTCAGTATTTTGAGCAGTGGAAAGGAGTGTATGAAACCAACGCTCCTGCGCCTCGCCGGGCTGGAGCATATAGTGTTCTACGCGCTGCAACTGACGGCGGAGCGTAATTTTCATTATTTCATTCACTAACCATTTCATATCCGAACTGTAATATCCATTTTTCGAGGGCGAAGGTAAGAAGATTTTGGAAAATATGTACCACTCCTAAATGCTTCATCCGTTTTGCTTTTATTCTGGGTGTATCTGTGAAAATGGCTCATCTAAATGCTATATGGAATAGGGTAGGAGTGTATCTTTCAATTTGGGAGTACAATTTTTTTTATGTTGACTTAACAAGAAGGCATTTTTGGTGCTAATAACGAACTAAAAAAGTGGTCGAAATAAGGCTCACAATCTAGTAACCTTATTTCAATCACCAATTTGAGTTACTAAAGTACACGGAGGAAGATGGACAAAGATATAACTTAAAGGAAGTTGTTATATCTGTCTTAACGACGATATATACCTTATTAAGTAGTAGGCAAAGTATATCAACCAACACAAAAAAGTACACACAGGAAGTTCAAAAGGAGTATTGCTGCACATGTATAATAATAAAAAGAACACGAAATAAAAAAATGTTATACCAAAAGAATTGTCTCGCAATGGTTAAAAGTGTTAATGTTTCACGGATATGCTACACGATGTTAAAACTGTTATACAGAAAACTGAATCATTCATTTTGGTGCGATAATGTATTTTTCCAAGGTGTTCACCTTAGATTATTTTTTATTCAATTTGGCAGGATGGGGTGCCTGCTAATGTGTTTTTTTAAGGTTGATCGTTACAATTAGTTCTTTTCCCCATTAACTGGAGGCAAAGCCAGTGGGCTAAAAATGAAAGCGCGAATGGGATTATTAACAACCGAAACTAGAGGCCCGATATAAACTAGAATATTTCATCTTGAACAATGATATACTCTGTACTATTTTTGATTTGATTTTTACCTGATTCATTGGTGATGACAGTGGTGTATGAATTTAAAAGTAAATTGAGTACGATTAAGATAAAAGTCATAACGAAGTGTATTTAAAGTTTGAAACATTAATTTAATGCTGCAAAGGTCAGTACATCGTTATGGATAAAAAATAACACTTTGCAGAAAATCACATCATGCAGATTTTCTTCAAAAAAGTAACTATTTTTTAAATTGAATAACTATTTTTATTTTTTTTTGCTGTAAAAGCAATTTTTCTAAAAAAAAAAATATTTATTCATTTATAACATTTTAAAAACGGTAGTAGTTTTGTCTTTTTTTTGATTTTTTTACTCAATTACTCTATAGAATTATTGTTTTTACGTGGTCATTGTAATCTCTTCTCATAAACTTAGTACAAAGGTACAGTGGGGGTATGGGGTATAAAATAACACTTTTCGGAAAAGCACATCATGCAGTTTTTTTTATTTTTTATCTTTTTTTATATAAAAATGCTTTTTATTA
>JAAFHO010000362.1 GCA_013297575.1 Chitinophagales bacterium | reverse complement strand
TGAGGTACTACAAAACCTGGTCCAAATAGCCGAAAATAGGATTACAATTATGCCAGGTAGCGGCATTAACGATGGCAATATCACGGCAATTCAAACAGCAACTGGTGCAACCGAGTTTCATTTTTCTGCAAAAAAGTGGGTAATGCAGCCGTCAACTAGTGATATTCCGGGGCTACCCAGCGGGTATTTTGAAAGTGACGTAAAGATCATTCAGGCGGCTGTAGATTCAATTACAAAAACAAAGTCGCCATAAGTTCTAGTATATTAAAAAATTAAACATTAAAATATTTTTTTTTAAATAATGCAATATTCAAAAAAGATTACCCAAATACTTCTTTTTGCACTGCTTTTCGCACAATGTAAATCAGAAACCAAAGCGCCAAGCAACACCTCTACTCCAGTGGTTACTGCCGCTTCATCACCTGAGCAACCCGAACAGTATTTATACGTTGTAGAAACAGACAATTTATTGCTTAGAGATCAGCCATCACAGCAATCCTCTAAAGTGATTATGAAATTCAAATCTGGTACTATTCTTATGGGCGCTGGTGTTGTTTCAAGTAACAAAGAAACAGCAACCATCAGGGGTATGGAATTGACTGAGCCATTTATTCAAGTATCGTCCAACAGTCCTGAAGTACAGCAAGGATGGGCATTTGGGGGCGCATTACAAACTATTTATGCCGGTTCAAAGGCAAATAGTCCCGATTTAGTTAAATTAGGGCAACTAAGCACTTTTCTTAATACACTTAATCCCAAAAAATTAAATAGTGGAAAAAAAGCATGGGATTATGTAAAAAGCAACTTTGCTGATGAAAGTGGTAGCCTTGCCGATGCTGCGACAATTTTACTGGAGAAATTCATGCGCCGTACGGAATTTGAAGGTGAATACTACAACATTACTGAAAAAATGAAGTGGGCAGAAACGGATTATGAGGCTATTGCAAATGAAAAATTTGACATGAATAAATATCCACAAACCAAAGTCTTTGCAGAAAATGGGTTACGATTAGAAGTCGCAGAAGGTACGTACTTTCCAGTTAGCGACTTTCAAAACTTTAGTCAGTTTTTTGGAAATAAAGTTACTCCAGCCATGAAATCATGGTTAAGCCAGTCATTATTGGAACAAAAAGATGCCATGTCTATTGATGGTGGTATTATTATTCCACTAGAGCAAGTAGCGGACAGGGCAGTTTTTTGGGCCAAATTCAATGCAGAAAACCCCTGGTTTCCATATAGCGCGCAGACAACTGAATCCGAAAAATGGATGCATCTAGTATTGGCTAACGGTACCAACAATAGCAATGTTTTCGGAGAAGAAGATAAAGTAATGCCGGAGTTTACTGCGATGTGGAAATATATTTTAGATAAATATCCAGGTACAAAAGCGGCAAAAATAGCCAAAGACATGACCGAATTGATGGTGGCTTCAAACGGAAAAAGAAACGAAGCAGTGAATGCGTATCAAGAGAAAATAGCACTAGGCTACAATAACTAGATTAGCCATCTCGATATGGTGATGATCTTAATAAGACAAAAGCGGCGCATTTTGGAACTATCCAAAATGCGCCGCTTTACATTATAACTAAAAAATCAATAGAACACTAAATCAAGCCAAATACATTGCCCGGTAAAATAGTTAGCAATGCAATCAAAATGACTCCTGCAACCATTACCCAACGGATAATTGAAGGCAGTGCCACTTCAGAAGTACTTTCCTCTTTGGAGAAATACATAGCAATAATCACTTTGAGGTAATAATAAATAGATACCGCTGAGTTGATAACCGCAATAACCACTAACCAAGGATATTGCTTCATTACCGCCGTAAACAAGAAATACTTTCCAAAGAAACCCGCCAAAGGAGGAATACCCGCTAAAGAAAGCATGGACAAAGCCATCACCAAAGCAACCAATGGCTGCTTTTTGCTCAATCCATTAAAGGCAGAAAAAGAGCCGTCTCCCGATGGTTCTGCCACTATAATATATGCCGAAAATGCACAAATAGTAGCCACCGAATACGTAAATGCATACAACAAAATAGCGCCCGCGCTACCCGGTTGTCCAGCCACTAATACCGCCATCAACAAATAACCTGCGTGAGAAATGGAGGAATAAGCCATCATACGCTTAAAGTCGTTTTGGAAAATAGCCGTAAAATTTGCCACGATCATAGTCAGGGCTGCTATAGCCGCCAATCCTACACTCCAAAACTCATTGATACTCGTAAAACAGGTAGAAAATAAACGATAAAACGCTGCAAAGCCTGCAGTTTTTACTGCCGTTGCCATAAAAGCGGTCACTGTATTAGGACTACCTTGGTATACATCTGGTGCCCAAAAATGAAATGGAACAGCCGAAACTTTAAAGCATAAGCCAATCATCAGCAATAGAACACCTGCTTTTAGCATACCAGAAGAGGCGACACCACGGCTTACCGCTTCGCCGATTGCTGCTGTATTAAATGAGCCAGTGCTACCATAAACTAGGGTCATACCAAACAATAAAATACCTGTCGCAAACGAACCCATCAAAAAGTATTTCAAAGCGGCTTCATTCGACGATAAATCATCGCGACGGCTACCCGCAAGTACATACAGTGGAATACTCAATATCTCAATACCAATGAACAACATTACTAGATTGGTAAACGAGAACATACAAAGTGCGCCGCAAAGGCTAAATAGAATAAGTGCATAATGGTCGCCCAAAGAACTTTGCAAACTCCGAAAACTCCATCCACTCATACCAATCAATAATAGTACGCTAATCAGTGTTATTACGGTAAATGCTTGCGCATATTGGTCAAATTGAATCATGGATATATAAGCCGTTCCCCATCCAGCATTGCCAGAAGTGAGGGACATTATGCTTACGCCTAATGCTGCTCCGATACCTAATAAGGTTAGTCCTTGTAGTATGTCTCGTTTGCCAAATAGTCCGGCAAACATGCATGCAATCGCGGTTAAAAAAAGTATAAGTAACGCTGTCATATTTTTATTATGTAGGCACCACCAATAAGTTGGTGATACTTCGAGATGATTTAAAGTTGTACTGCACTAATAATTTTATTCACGCTTGCATCGGTAATATGAAGTGCGATATTTGGGAAAAAGCCCAGTAAAATCACTAAAGCTGCAATAATTCCCAATACTGCGGTTTCGCGGGTATCTAAATCGGCAAAACCAGCGGTGTGTTCATTCGTAGGTCCAAACATTGCCATACCATAAGCGCGCAACATATAGACTGCGCCAAAAATGATCGTTAGACCAGCAATTGCGCCTAACCAATTATTATATTGCCAAACACCATTAAGTAACATAAATTCTCCAGGAAAACCATTGGTCAATGGCACCGCAACCGCACCAAGCATGATAATCATAAAGAGCACAGCAAAACGAGGTGCCACTTTTGCAATTCCGCCCATTTGCGATAGTGTGCGCGTATCCAAGCGACGTTCAATCAAATCTACGATAAAAAAGAGCCCAACCACATTAATACCGTGGTTAAGCATTTGAATCATACTTCCTTGAACACCCATTTTATTCCAAGCCAATACACCCGCTGCAATTAAACCGACGTGTGCAATGGATGAATAAGCAATCAATCGTTTTAAATCGGTTTGCTTTACCGCAATAATGCTCGCATAGACAATACCAATTACAGCCAAAGCCATAAAATAAGGTACCAAGGTATGCCACGCTTCGGGAGCCAAAGGCAACATCCAACGAATGGCGCCATACACACCCATTTTGAGCATAATACCAGAAAGCAACATGGTGCCGCCAGTAGGTGCTGTTACATAGGTGTCAGGCTGCCATGTATGGAAAGGAAATATGGGCATTTTTACTGCAAAAGCAAAGAAAAAGCCCAACATTACCCAAATAGATTCACTTTGAGTTAACTCAACATTAGCCAAGGCACTCCATGCAAAAGAATGCGTTTCCGGTGTTTTCAAATACAAAAAAAGCAAGGAAACCAACATAAACAACGAACCCACAAAAGTATAAATAAAGAACTTTAGGGTAACACGAATACGATTCTCTCCGCCCCAAATCGCACATATAAAGTAGATTGGAATAAGCGCTAGTTCGTAGAAAATGTAGAATAGCATACCATCAGTGGCCAAAAATACACCATTTAGTGCCGAGATCATAAGCAACACTAAACCATAATAGCGAGGTTCATTATCTAATTCGCGGCTTTGGCTGCTCAGTATAATGATTGGTGCCAATAAATTAGTTAACAACACCATTAAAAGACTAATTCCGTCCATGCCAACGCTGAACTTGATGCCTGCTTGAGCAACCCAATCGCGGCTCATTTCATGGTTAAAAGAGCCATCGTACACCGAACTATATGCCGCAAAAAGGGCAATTGCTAAATTGGCTACACCAACAGCCAATGCCAACTGGCGAACGCCTGCAGGTCGGGCCAAAAGCAGTATCGCTGATGCGATTAAAGGAACTATAATGAGTAAAAAGGACATTTTTGATTTACGTTTTTTTGTAATCTACGCAAAACTGAAATTTTATTTACGATATTCATATTCAACCTCAGTATGAAAAATGATTCGTAAAATATTTTTTGCTTTGATTAACTTTTTTAATGCTGATTTGATTCGTAGCGTTAATATTATTCTATGATATTTAAACAAACATCGTTAAGAACAACAGTACCGCACCTACTACCATACCAATAAGATAATATTCAATATTACCATTCTGGAGGCGACGGAATATACTCCCTAATTTGCTGACCCCAGCCCCTACCCCATTCACTGCCCCATCAACACCTTGAATATCGGCATATTGGTACAAGAATTTGGAAAGTTTTTCGGTTGGCTTTACAAATAAAGCATGGTATATTTCATCCACATAAAATTTGTTGGCAACCAATTTGGTAAAACCTGATTGCTCGCGGTCACTTACGGGCAAATTGCTTACTTTACTATAAACAAAATACAAAACAGCAATAACTACCATCGCTAAGGCAGTAGTAAAGCCCATCAAAGACCATTCCGTACTTTCTGTAAGGTGTATTTCTGGCATAGGTACCACAGATGTGCCATTAATGCCATTCCCAGCCAGCCAATGCGCCATCCATTGTGCATTGGGCAGGTGCATAAAATGCGGCGAATTGAGGAAACCGCCTACTACCGATAATACTGCAAGAATGACTAATGGAACAGTCATCACACTTGGACTTTCGTGGATATGGTGTCGCTGCTCTTCTGTACCACGGAATTCACCAAAGAATGTAACATAAAGCAATCGGCACATATAAATAGCAGTAAGCATCGCGCTTATGCTCGCTAGTCCCCACCAAAGCATACCCCCGTGCGCGTAAGTATTGGCAAAGATTTCGTCTTTGGAAAAGAAGCCAGACAATAGTGGAAAACCACTAATGGCAAAGGTACCAATTAAAAACACCCAAAAAGTTACAGGCATATATTTGCGTAGTCCACCCATATTGCGAATATCTTGTTCTCCACCCATGCCGTGAATAACGCTACCCGCAGCTAAAAACAATAAGGCTTTAAAAAACGCGTGAGTGGTTACGTGAAACATCGCACTTCCATAAGCACCCATACCTAAAGATAAAAACATCAAACCCAATTGGGAAACCGTAGAATATGCGAGAACTTTTTTAATGTCATTTTGGCGAAGACCAATAATTGCAGTAAACAACGCAGTTGCTAAACCAACAATAGCCACCACGTGCATCGCATCTGGCGACATGGAATACATACCATTACAGCGGGTAATGAGGTAAATACCCGCAGTTACCATCGTAGCAGCATGTATCAACGCTGAAACAGGCGTAGGGCCAGCCATGGCATCTGGCAACCAGGTATAAAGCGGAATTTGAGCGCTTTTACCCATTGCACCTACAAATAACAACAAGCAGATGGTCGTCATTATGGCCGGATCAGCACCCGCCAATTGGCTAAATACCTCTTTATATGATAAACTACCAAAAGTTTTTAGGATCAAAAACATACCCAATAACAAACCTAAATCGCCGATACGATTCATAATAAACGCTTTGCGAGCGGCTGTTCCGTACTCTTTGTTTTC
>JAAFHO010000367.1 GCA_013297575.1 Chitinophagales bacterium | reverse complement strand
AAGGCTGTGTGTATAATTTTGCGGAATCCACATCTGAATTATCCACGCCATCTTCTTCACCACCAGTTACGCCCAATTCGATTTCGAGGGTCATGCCCATTTTGGTCATACGCTCGAAGTATTTTGCACATATTTCGATATTCTCGTGCAAGGGTTCTTCGGAAAGATCGAGCATGTGGCTGCTGTACAACGGGTAGCCATTTTTTTCATAAAAACGCTCACCTGCTTCCAAAAGCCCATCTACCCAAGGCAAAAGGCTAAGTGCGCAGTGGTCGGTATGCAAAATAACTGGTACGCCATAAGCATCGGCCATAGCATGGACATGCTGTGCGCCAGATATTCCACCAGCAATGGCGGCTTTTTGGCCGTCGTTGGACAAGCCCTTACCTGCAAAAAATGCTGCACCGCCATTAGAAAACTGGACAATGACAGGACTGTTAACAGCAGCAGCGGTTTCGATCACTGCATTTACTGTATTTGTACCAATGACATTGACTGCTGGCAATGCAAAATTATGTTCATTGGCGTAATTGAACAAATCTGTAACCTCATTTCCATGAAGTACGCCAGGTCGGAATTTTCCCATATTTATGTTTAGTTAATAAGTTTATTATATGTCGTCGTCGTCGTCGTCGTCGTCGGGGCGGACCTATGTGTCCGCCCGCGCGTCCTCGCGTCGGGGCAGACACGTAGGTCTGCCCTTACGTGTTATTGGCCGGACTCTACAAGATACCGTTCTGCATCCAGTGCGGCCATACATCCTGTACCTGCTGCTGTTACTGCCTGTCGATAAATTTTATCTTGAGCATCACCACAAGCGAACACGCCATCAATACCAGTATGGGTACGTCCCGGATGCGCGATAATATAACCGCTGTCGTCCGTTTTGATCCAATCTTTAAAGATGTCTGTATTGGGTTTATGACCAATGGCAACGAAGAAACCTGTTACGGCTAATTCCGACTTTTCACCTGTTTTATTATTAACGATTCGAATACCATCCACGCCTTGGTCACCGAGCACTTCTTCTGCTTCCGTGTTCCAATGCACGATGAGGTTGGGTGTGTTCAAAACGCGCTCTTGCATGATTTTAGAGGCGCGCATTTCGTCACGTCGAACTAAAAGATGGACTTTCGAACAAATTTTTGCGAGGTAAGTACTTTCTTCTGCGGCGGTATCGCCAGCACCAACAATAGCCACTTCTTGCTTTCGGAAGAAGAAACCATCGCATACAGCACATGCTGAAACGCCGCGGTTTTGCAAACGCAATTCACCTGGAATATCGAGCCATTTAGCACTTGCGCCTGTAGCTATAATTACCGTTAGAGCGTGTATTTCATGGCCACTATCCGACCATGCTTTATGCACCGGCCCAGTAAAATCTACCTTGATAATCATTTCGTTACGTATTTCTGTGTCGAAACGCAAGGCTTGTTTTTTAAAATCTTCCATCATCTCCGGGCCTTGACGGCCATCGGGATAACCCGGATAGTTTTCCACGTCATTGGTGATCATTAATTGGCCTCCAGGTTGTGGCCCAGTGTACATGACTGGGTTTAATCCGGCGCGGGCTGCGTAGATGGCAGCGGAGTATCCGGCGGGTCCGGAACCGATAATTAAACATTTAACTTTTTCCATAATTTCGCTGCAAAGGTATAAAAATCAAAACGATTGCCATCTTTGCGGCGGCAATGATTGTCGTCCATACTACATTTTTTTTTCAACATGAGTAATTTAGCCACTCCGCCCTTGTTTGCATGGGCCGATCGCCTCCGAAATTTGGCCACTGTGATGGTCATAGCGATCCACGTTTCTGGGCCTTTGGCCGAGCAATTGCCAGATATGAATACCTGGGATTGGTGGGTTAGCAATTGGTGGGATGGCGTATCGCGCGCATCGGTGCCTATTTTTGTATTGCTTAGCGGCGCACTATTATTAACAAAAGATTACCCTACAGGTTCATTCCTTCGCAAGCGACTTTCAAGGGTAGTCATTCCAGGTCTATTTTGGATGTGTGTCTATTTATTGTATGGTTTCTTGGCAAAAAAAGATCCTGCAACACTTAAAGACGCATTGATTCGAATACTGGAAGGCCCTGTACATTACCACCTTTGGTTTATTTATTTAATTGTAGGATTATATCTTGTGTATCCATTGATCCGTCCGTGGGTACGTACGGCGCGCGACAAGGATTACTGGTACATTTTTGCGCTCTGCGCTGGTTCAGCGTGGGGTTATAAAATTCTTTATACTTTTTGGGGATTGAGTATTGGTATGTATTGGGAAACGTTTTCCAATAATGTTGGCTATTTTATCCTTGGTGCTTATTTGATGCAAAAGCCGCTACCGGGAGAACTTGCAACGGAATATCTGGCTCCTTGGCCAATGACACGCCGCCAACTTTGGTGGCTTTCGGTGGCATTGATCGTCATAGGTAGTTGCGTGACTGTTTTTGGCACCTATTGGGCCAGTACGACCCTCAATAATGGTAAATTCCACAAGTATTTTTACGATTATCTGACACCCAATGTTGGGGCTTGTATTATTGGGTGGTTTATGTTGGCAAAATTATCATGGAATAGCCGACCTTTGCTAGAAATTGAAAAAGAATTTGCGAATGCAAGTTTTGGTATCTATCTATCTCATGTACTCGTCATGGATTGGTGGTCGCAATGTGGCTATTGGTTTGGTAGTTCGTACCCATCGAAAACGATTCCAATTATCATTTGTATGGTGAGTGTCACTTGTTTTATGGTCGTAAAATTTATCAAAATATTGCCAGGAGGCGATAAAATTACCTAATGCGTTGGTTGGTACATTGGTTTTATATGATAAGGGCTACTATTTGGCTACTTGGCGCATTTGCCCGAGCACATTTATATTTTAACAATCGGGCATTAGCAGATTTACAACTACCACACAATGAACTACTTACATCGCAGGAACGGCGAAGGTTACAGCACTATTTTTATGGTGGCACATTTTTGAGTATTATTTTTTGTACATTAAGGGGTGCTACAAGAACGGATGCCGAAAAACATCGTTTGACGAATTTGGCGGCGCTGGCCTACTTTTTTGACGATTTAGTAGATTCATTTCGCGACCGCGACGATACAGGTATCCTTTGGCGCGACAACCCCGAAGAATATGGTTTGGCGGCGGATGACCACCGTCGTTTAGCCTTGCATTTTTTGCACAATATTTATGAAGAACTGCCGAATGCATCAAGTTTTTAATGTTGAAACTGCAGGCCGACAACAGACCAGTAATGCCATTGATTTGGCAGAAGTGGATAAAATTACGCGGGAAAAAGGTGGCTATTCCGTTTTGATGTTTAGAATGGTACATGAGCCCCTTCCATCGCCTGCCGAGTATGAGGCACTGTTAGAATTTGGGCATTTGATCCAATATTGTGATGATATTTTTGACCTTTGGTTCGATCAACAATCCAGTACAATCACCTTGGCTACAACGCTGGCCGAAACGGGTGATATTGACCAAATGATGCGCCAATTTAAGCACCAGAAAACCGTTACAGTGCGCGCATTTAGGCGTATAGATGCACCTGCCTACCGCATTGAAACGGCATTGTGTGTGGTGCATTATATCGTGGCGATTACCTTGGTTTGTTTGAGGCATTATCAAGTATTACAGCAAAGACATGGCATTTTACCGATAAATGAACGTAAAACAATTGTAGTAGATATGGAAAAATGGGGCAATAGATTGAGGACTGCTTGGGAGTTAATAAAACCGATTGGCGTAAACTAAGCAGCCGAACAAAAATATTCACTTTAATTTGCCATCTTCTGTGTACTTTTGCGTCTAAATTTGCAAGTTAACGAAAAACAGTAACAAAACCGTATTTTATTTCGTTAAGTTTATGTAAAATTTAGTTATAACTAATATTATGAGCGCATATCGCCGTTGGATCCCCTCTCACCTAAGATTCTTGATATCGGTACACCTGATACTCTTAGCCATTTATTCCATTTTCCGTTATGTAATGCTTATTTTCAATAAGCCCGCTTACTTTTTCGATATGGAACGCTCTATGACCATTCGCCAAGCCTTTAAAATTGGGCTTTGGTTTGATGTCACAGTAGCCAGTTACGCCATGCTCCTCCCCTATTTGGCATTGACTTATTCCTATTTTAAAAAAGCAGAAACTGTCCGACTCAACAAATATGTACGTATTTATTGCGGCACCATACTATTGCTTTCGTTGGTGATCTGTGCAGCGGATGTGCCCTATTTTAAATATTACAATTCTCGTTTAAATATTGCCACCATCCACTTAAAAAACTTAGCGCAAATTGGCGAGTTTTTATTTAAAGAGCCTAAATATTATCCAGTTCTTTTCTTATTTATTGGTGGACTATGGGGTATCGGTAGGTTAGTTATGCGCCTTTGGGACAATGCCTGGAAACTAGAAAACACTGGATCCGCCCAACAAAAATGGGTATCTACCCTTGCGGCATCATTTGTACTAAGTTTTGGATTATGGGGTGGCGGCGCACCCAAACGCCCAGATATGAAACCAGCCACTTTTAGTAATGATGGATTTATTAATCAATTGACACTCAACCCTGTACACACTTGGTTTGATTCGTATTTTGAGTTTGATATCAATATTGTTAGCAATAAAGAGGCACGTCAAAATGTTCAAAAAGCATTGGGTATTCATGGTCAAAAAAGCGAAGATACCTTGGCTTCTCCCCTGCTTCGCCTGCACAAGTTCAAAGAAACACCCCGCAAAATGAACGTTGTAGTCGTACTCATGGAAAGTATGAGTGCTGACAGAATGGGTATTTTTGGCAGTCCAGACAGCCTTACCCCTGGCCTAGATCGTATCGCGCGCAATAGCGTCTTCTTTGACCAATGTTATTCCTCTGGCATTCATACCAATTGCGGTATTTACAGCAGCCTGTACAGTATGCCTACGATGATGATGCAACACCCCATGCTCAATGGTGTATCGGAACAGACATCTTTTACGGGTCTGCCCGTGACGCTCAAAAACGCCGGATACCGTACACGGTTCTATTGTACCCACCCAAAAACCTTCGATAATCTGGATATTTTCCTTGAAAAAAATGGTTTTGACGGCATAACCGATCAAAATGCTTATGCAAAAGAAGATATTGCGAATGCTTGGGGTGTTGGTGACGAAGCGCTCATGCGCCGTGCGGTGTATGAATTAGATAGTATGTCCACCAGCGATACCGATCATCCGTTTTTCGCTACCCTACTCACCATTACACCACATCCACCCTATACATTGCCGGCCAATAGTACTTTTAAGCCGAAAAATACCGATCCAATCAAAATTACTTATGAGTATTCCGACTGGGCTATTTCGTCTTTTTTAGATTCTTGCTCAACGAAAGACTGGTATCAAAATACGATCTTTGTGTTCGTTGCAGACCACGGTGTAAATCTATCCAGTTATGTGAACGATGTACCTTTGTCGTACAACCATATCCCGTTGATCATCCACGCGCCAGGTATTTTTACCAAACCAGAAGTGCGGCATGGATTGGCCTCTCAAACAGATATTTTCCCGACCGTAATGGGGCTTTTGCGCGAAAATTACACGCAAAACACGATGGGATACGATCTATTTAGAGAAAAACGCCCTTATGCGTTCTTTTCACAGGATTACCGCCTTTGCGCTATTGATGATCGCTATTTGTATGTCGCCCGTAAATCAGGGCGAGAATCCTTGTACGAACATAAGAACCCTCAACCCGTAGATTTGATCGATCAATTCCCTTGGGTTGCAGATAGTATGAAAGCGTTTTCATGCTCGCATTTAAAAACTGCTCGGTGGATGATTGAAAAAGGGCTGGTTGGGGCGCAATAATCTTAACCGCAGAAAACTTGATATTGCCTTTATCTACACTTAGTTTTGGTGTCATAAATTTGTTGTAAATAACCAACTATTAACTAAAGACTTTACATGCAACGTCGCCATTTTATACAAAATACCCTTGCTGCTTCTGCTGCACTTACCGTGCCTGTCGCTTT
>JAAFHO010000360.1 GCA_013297575.1 Chitinophagales bacterium | reverse complement strand
TCTCCATCTGCAAAACAGGCATTTCGCGAACAATTGTTGCAATTGCCAGAGGTGCAAAGTGTTACGCATTCTACTTATTTGCCTTCATTGGGTAGTTTTGGTGATTTTTATGAGCCGGAACAAGGTACGCAAAGCCACCCAGTCGTACCCAATCTGCCCATATCGTCCTATTTATCAGATTCTGAATTTGTGCCTACGCTTGGCATTGAAATAAAAGAAGGGCGCAATTTTATGCCTAATTCGCCAGCAGATTCTTGCGCCGTAATCGTCAATGAAGCGGCTATCAAGGCCATCGGTTGGGAAGGTGGTTTAGGGCAATGGATGCGGTATCCGGGCAATGGCAATCAGCGGTTTCAAGTCGTGGGTATTATGAAAGATTTTCATGTAGGATCCGTTAGGATGAATATTGAGCCTGTGGCTATTTTTCATGAATCCTCCAAAACCTACCAAACTTGGGGTTCTTATATGGCTGTACGTTTGAAACCCGGTACAGAAAAGACGGCGATTGACAAGGCTACGGCTATTTGGGCGGCGGCGGTACCGGGAGCACCTTTTGAATACGATTTTTTGGATGCTTCATTTGCCAATTTGTACCGTTCAGAAACAAAAATGGCTTCGGTTTTGGGTATATTTATGGTGTTAGCGTTGGTCATTGGTTGTTTGGGGCTGTTTGGACTTGCTGCCTTTGCGGCCGAGCGCCGTGTTAAAGAAATAGGCATTCGAAAGGTATTGGGTGCAACAGTATTAGGGATTACCAGTCTTTTGGCCAAAGATTTTTTAAAATTGGTAGTGCTTGCCATTATGATCGCTGCACCAGTAGCCTATTATTTTATGCAAAAATGGTTAGCCAATTTTGTTTATCATATCAATATACAATGGTGGATATTTGCTGTCGCGGGATTGGCTGCACTTGGTATCGCCTTTTTAACCGTGGCTGGGCAATCCATAAAATCGGCATTGACCAACCCAATAGAATCATTACGCAGCGAATAAAAAATAAATTATGATACAAAATTATATTACCATTGCCCTCCGCAATTTGAGCAAGCACCGCACGTATGCTATGCTCAATACTTTAGGGCTTAGTCTTAGTATTGCTTGTTGCATTTTGATTTTTATGGTCGTGCGGCACCATTTTAGTTTTGATAAATTTCATCAAAACAAGGAACGTATTGTGATGATAACCACTGAATCACGTGGTGAGAGTACGAATAAAGGCAATAGCGTTCCGTATCCAATGGGGGCTGCTTTGCGGCAAGAATATGCTTTTTTGGAAAAAACGGCTATGGTAGCAAGCCGAGAGAATTCGTTAATTACCCTTGAAAAATCTGGTGAAGCACCTGTTAAATTCAAAGAAGAAAATACGCGTGCTTTTGCAGAATCTGCATTTTTCGATATTTTTGATTTTCCATTGCTACACGGTAGTATGGAGCGTTTTGAAGAGCCTAAAACGGCCTTGTTAACCGAGCGCATTGCCCAAAAATACTATGGTAAAGATGACCCAATTGGTAAGACTTTTAAGGTGAATAATAGCATGGAATTTCAGGTAGTGGGTGTATTGAAAGACATTCCCGAAAATACCGATTTGCAATACGAAATCTATTGCTCTTGGGCAACCATTGCAGCAGATACCAATTCCAGAGGAATGTTGAACAACTGGGGCGGCATACATGGCGGCACACAGTGTTTTACTGCGTTAAGAGAAGGCCATACGGCCGCTGAATTAGAAACGGCTTTTACCGGTTTTAAGGACAAATATTTTCATCCGCGGGTACGTGATTTTTTTTACCATGCAGTGCCATTAACCACCGTACATTTTGATCCTGATTATGGTACAGGCACCAATAAAAAATATATTTGGACCCTAGCGATGATCGGGTTATTCCTGCTCCTTACGGCATGTGTCAATTTTGTAAATATGGCCACTGCGCAGGCGCTCAACCGTGCGCGTGAGGTGGGTGTGCGAAAGGCGATGGGGGGCACGCGGAGTCAAATTTTTTGGCAATTTATGTCAGAAACAGGTATGATTGTTGCTTTTTCTACGGTTTTGGGCTTGATTTTAGCCAAAATAACATTACCAGCGTTGAATACCTTGATCGAAACTCGACTTACGATGGATTTTGGGCGCGACCTCATGCTGTATGGTTTTTTGGGTGTGTTAATGATTGTCGTAGTGTTTTTTGCAGGTGCTTATCCAGGTTTAGCGCTATCGGGTTTTCGTCCGTCGGAATCACTTAAAGGCGCGTTGGATGGCCGCCAGGCAGGTGGATTTACGCTGCGCCGCTTGCTGGTAGGGACGCAATTTGCAATTTCGCAGGTACTAATTATTGGTGCTATTGTGGTGACCGCTCAAATGCAATACGCCCGAAATGCAGATCTTGGATTTCGAAAAGAGGGTATTGTTACAGTGCCTTTGCCGGGTAAAAATGACCCTACGAAATTCAACAGTTTGAAACAACAATTGAGTAGTGTACCGGGTATTGAAAAAATTTCGCTTTGTATGCAACCGCCTGCTGCTAATAACAATTGGAATACAGGGGTAAAACTAGAGGGCCGGACTGAGGACGAAAAATGGACGATCAATTTTAAGTTTTTGGACGATCAATACCTCGAAACATTTGATCTTAAACTCGTAGCTGGTCGTAATGTATTGCCTTCGGATACGGTAAAAGAATATATTGTAAATGAAGAAGCGGTAAAGCGGTTCAATATGGTATCGCCGGAAGAAATAATTGGCAAAAAATTGTATATAGATGGTGTGCCGTATCCAGTAGTAGGTGTGGTAAAAAACTTCCATAATTACTCGTTTCACCGTGCTATTCAACCACAAGTGATGGCTACGGATGTGACCAATTTTGATGTATGCGCTATTCGGTTGAATTTGAAAGATGCCAAACCTGCGTTGGCTTCTATCGAAAGAATATGGACATCAATTTATCCGGAGTTCTATTTTGAACGCGATTTTATGGACGAACGTATTGCTAAATTTTATAGTCAGGAGACGATTATTATGCAATTGGTGCGTGCATTTGCAGGTATTGCTATTTTTATTGGTTGTTTAGGATTATATGGTTTGGCTGCGTTTATGGTTGCCCGCAAACGCAAAGAAATTGGGATTCGTAAAACACTGGGCGCGAGTATTGGAGGTATTTTATGGCTTTTTGGCAAAGAATACGCTCGATTGATTGTGCTGGCATTTTTGGTAGCGGTTCCTTTGGGTTACTGGGCGATGAGTGCTTGGCTCAATGAATACACTTTTCATATTTCGATGGGTGTTGGTATTTTTGGATTGGCTTTGGTTTTGACCTTTATGGTGGCGATTGTGACGGCTGGTGCGCAGAGTTTGAGGGCTGCATTGGCCAATCCGGTGAAGTCGTTGCGTTCAGAGTGATGAAATCCCGATTTTTCTTCGGCATGAAGTTGTAGCGGAGTGAGTAGGTGGCACTTGGGAAAGTCTAATTCCTTAGTACAGCATACATTGGTTGATGAATAAAACACATAAAAAATATAACTTTGCTCAATCATTTTAAAATTGCTTTGCGCAACCTGCGCCGCCAGCCACTATTTTCTGCACTCAATGTATTGGGCTTATCCTTGGGCTTATCTTGTTTTGCGCTCATCGGTCTGCATGTATTAGACGAATTGAGTTTTGACCTTTTTCATACCAATAAAGACCGTATTTTTCGAGTTTTGAGGACGCGTGTAGCAGGTTTTCGGGGCGAGGCTGCTCAAAAAGAGGCTTATCAACCTATGCCGCTGGGCCCTGCTTTAAAAGATGAATTTGGTGATATAGAAGCATTTTCACGCATACGCAATTGGAGTGGCTTTGTGCAGTCGCCAACAGGCTTGTATGAGGAAGAGGTACAATTTGTAGATAACGATTTTTTAAAAATCTTCTCTTTCAAAGTACTCAAGGGTAATAAATCTACTGCTTTGGACGAACCTCAAGAGGTGGTTTTAACCCTTAAAACAGCCCAAAAACTATTTGGATATACTGATGTTGTTGGGCAAACCCTCCAGTTAAAAGTATTTGAGGTGTTCGAATCTTTTGTTGTTTCGGCAATTGTTGAAGATCCCCCTATCAACTCTTCACTGCGCTTTGGCATATTGCTGCCATTTGTACGGTATCAAGCATCGCCATACGGTACAGCCGAATTGGATCGTTGGTCGCGGGTATCATTTCCTACTTATGTGCTGCTGCGCGAAGGTTCAAATTTGCACAGTAAGCCAGAAGAGATGCAAAAGTTCTACGCCCGCCATTTCCCTAATGATGAAGCCAACGCAAGACAAAAAGGGTGGTGGACAGGTATAAATTCCCCATTTAGTTACGCGCTTCAGCCACTTAGTACTGTGCGACACGATGTTTCAGTTGCTAATACGACTGTTGACCCAAGACATTTTTGGTTACTTTTGGGGATTGGATTTTTGGTGCTGTTTATTGCTTGCATTAATTTTACAACCCTCGCTATTGGTCGGTCGGCTGGTCGTGCTATGGATACTGGCGTACGAAAAACAATGGGAGCAAGCCGTGGGCAACTGGCAAGACAGTACCTTTTTGAGGCATTATTGATGAGTTTTTTAGCCCTTTTCTTTGGGCTTTTAGTGGCTCAATTGGCCTTACCGATGTTTAATGAGTTGATAGGAAAAGAGTTGGTCTTTAGTTTTAGTCTTTATCCAGAGTTATTTTGGTTAATGCCCCTGACGGCATTATTATCTGGTTTGTTAGCCGGGATTTATCCAGCATTTATACTTTCAGGATTTCGCCCACTTGATGTTTTTAGGAAGACAACGCGACTGGGTGGCGAAAATAACTTTACACGTAGCCTTGTCACTGTACAATTTACGCTATCCATTGGTTTGGCCATTTGTATGATGGTCATACTTCGGCAGTTGGACTATTTACAGCAATCCGACCCTGGTTTCCAAAAAAAAAATGTGGTAGTGGTGAGCATATTTGGTACCGATAATGCTGAACGAACCGATTTGGTTTTTCGAGAAAATCTTCAAAAAATACCTGAAATAATATCGATGAGCCGTGTCGAAATGTCAATAGGTGCAGAGGCAGGTCATTCTGTTTCGGGGTTTGAATTTAATGGTAAATCGACGGAAATTTATGAGTATGTCGTTGACACAGATTATATATCCACGTTAGGTTTATCGCTGTTAGTAGGGCGTAATTTCGAAATGGGCATGGTAGCGGATACCCAGACCTCTGTGGTGATCAACGAGGCCGCCATGCATAATTTTGGGTGGACGCTTGCCGATGTACTTGGACAAAAATTGAGCGGTTATAACGAAGAAAATCCGAGTAGGAATCCAACTGTGATTGGGGTAGTAAAGGATTATCATTACAGTTCGTTACACGATAAAGTACAACCCATGATGCTCCAAATGTTTAGCCCATTTCCCCGCGAGACCTACTTAATTCGGTTAAAAGAAGGCTATCCAAAGGTTGCCCTCGAAGGCTTACAGGCTGCTTGGACTTCCGCTGAACCACAACTTCCATTTCGTTATCAGTTTTTAGAGGAGGGTATTGACAATTTTTATAAAACAGAGCAACATTGGAGTCGGGTGGTAAAGATTGCGGGTGGTCTTTCTCTATTTTTGGCTTGTCTTGGTTTGTTTGGATTGGCAGCGTTGGCTGCGGTAAATCGGACCAAGGAAATCGGTATCCGAAAAGTGCTGGGTGCTTCTATTATTGGTATTGTAGGTTTATTGGCCAAGGACTTCTTAAAACTGGTACTTATAGCCCTAGTCCTTGCATCGCCCATCGCATACCATTTTATGAACAAATGGCTTGCTAATTTTGCTTTTCACATAGATATGAAGTGGTGGATGTTTGCTTTGGTTGGAGCAGTTGCGGTGGTGATTGCTTTTTTGACAGTAGGTTTTCAGAGTTTGAGGGTCGCCTTGACCAATCCTATAAAATCGTTGCGGAGTGAGTGACGAAGTTCTTTTTCGGCATGAAGTTGTTCTAGCGTATGTAGATTTTTTTGTAGTGAGTGCTGAAAATGCGCATGTATGCTATTATTAATGTGTAGTAATTTACGTTTTGCTTTGTATTACGCTTTATCATGCTGTTCGTTTTGCTTTAGTTTTGGATGTATGAGAAATATTGGTTTTGTTGATAGGGGCGTTTGGTGCTTCGCGGCTTGGTTGCCCCCCTTTA
>JAAFHO010000361.1:4301-6146 GCA_013297575.1 Chitinophagales bacterium | reverse complement strand
TACTTCATTTTTGGCAAAAATCATATTGAGCATATTGTCCAATTCTTCTTCGCCATTCACAGAGCCCTGAATGATGGTATTGTTGTAAAACGAAGAAAATTGTTTGTCCTCAAAATCGTGGTCAACTGGGTAATGATAAGCCGTATTATCGTCAAAATTGATCTTCCAACCCGTTAATACCCTTGCTGCGGACACTACATCTTCCTCGGTATAATGGTTTGGATTATCTTTTCCGATGGTAAATAGTTCCTGTAATTCACGGCCATAATTTTCGTCGGGAGCCCCTTTTGTATTCAGATAACCATTGAGGTAGAGCAGCATCGTACCATCGAGGGTAATATCTTTTACGAGGGATTTAAAATTGCCCAAAGCCTTGGCGCGCAATTTTGTATTGTAATCATATATGGCACGACCCCAATACACAATTTCTGTTTGTGTGGAGAAGTGGTTGTGCCAAAACATAGTCATGCGTTCCAGCACATTGGCTTCTTGGTTTAAGATCAGTTGGTACCACCAGCCGCGCCAACTTTCGATGCGATAACCTTCCGCGTCGCCGAGATAAGGGGCATTTACCCATGATTCGCCTGCGGGGATGACTGGATCGGTGTAATCCGGGCCGTTGTAATCATTGACTGGAACGGGTGGGGTGGGCGTGGGTGCGAGTATTTGCGCTACTGCGGTATCCACATCCATGGATTTGAGTTGGTCGAGTTGCGCTTTTTTTACCCCGAAACAAGTCCTGCGCAAGAGGTGCGCGGCTTCTGCTTTTCCCCAAGGCCCGGTATAAGGAGCGAGGCCGGAGAGAAAAGTGAGGGTTTCGTTGGGGGCGGGTACATCAGGGAGTTCCTGATCGGGAAATGGAAGCAAAAAATGTGCTTCACCCCGCTTGCTGGTCTTTGTCATGGGGAATTGTCCTTCCGACTTTTTACCCGATAAAAAAGACCTTCGGTTAAGTGTAGATACAGGCATAGTATAAGTGCTTGTTTGTTTGTAAGCATCAAAAAAAAGAGAGATAATCGGGTTTTCGTTGGATTTACCTGTGGTTTACTTGGTGAAAACTATGATTTTTAGTTGGATATTGTGTTGGGGGCTTACTTTAAACTCCCTAGGCTATTTAGTCGTTGAAATCCACGCGACTACAAATACAAACCCACCTTAGATAGATAACCTATTTAAGGTGGGTTTGTGTAAAATTTTATGCCATCAAGTCAATACATTCCATTCCTGTTGCAAGGTTTTAGTCGGCTACGACCCATCTTCTTACCGTGGAAAAACCATCGTCCCATTGAATACGAAGAAAGTACATACCTGCCGATAATTTTGAAAAAGCATGTTTAAAACTTTCAAATCCGATCACTTCAGTACTTTGCGACCAGATTTCGCGACCCGTAGATTCCATCAAGCAGATACTCGACATATTTTCGGCGCGTTGATTTTCGATATTGATCCAAAAAGTAGCTGGATTGGGCCATACCTTAACAGATTGCTCCTGCTCGATAGTCGTGGGTGCCTCCTCTGCCCCCACAACAATTCTACAGGGGCTAAAATATTCTGAACAGGGAAACGCTAAAAAAATTCCTACAATAGTATCTATACCAATGCCTTCTACTTCTCTTTCTTTTATAAAAGTGAAAACGTGGTTTGGGTAATCAGTTGTCCTAGTTAAACTCCAAACCAATGAATCTGATTTTGAAGCACAAGCATACACCGTACCTCCCGCTTGGATAAGTACTACTGGATTAGAATAAATATAAAGCCAATTGGGGGAAAAAAAAGCATTTTCAAGACAATTGGGCGAACTAAAAGCAGATTTATCCCAATACAACGTAATGGGTGGATATTTTG
>JAAFHO010000361.1:0-4291 GCA_013297575.1 Chitinophagales bacterium | reverse complement strand
GAAGTATTGTTTGAACAGGCCGACGCATCCAAGATCAAACGTTTGTAAAGTATATCTTTCGTTTGAAATGATTCAATTCTTCTAACTACTCTCATCTCCAATACACTATCAAATGGCGTGTTTAGTTGAACCTCGTGGAATTGAACAGTATCATTAAGCATATCGTTGGGATCGAAACCTAATTCTAAAGAATCCTTATTCCCCTGAGCATCGTGGATATATATTTTGGTTTCAAATAAGGGGGTATTTTGTGCAGGTAGTATAAGCGCGTAACCTAGTCCAAATAATAAAGTAAATAATTTCATGGTATGGATATGGGTACTTGCTCTCCACAATTTTTATCCACAAAAAAATGGATATTTATTTTTAGATAAACGGGCTTACACTCGTTATAAACCTCAATAGGCGAAAGTGGCGAAAAGCAATTAGCACTATTAATTGTTAATGGATATGCAAAGATAATGATATTTTTTAAAACGCGTAATTTTTTTGAATAAATTATGTATCTTCTCAAAAGTGAGGGCAACCACATCATTAATAATACCGTTGGGCTCGAAACCTAATTCTAAAGAATCCTTATTTGCTTAACAATTTAATATTTGAGCATTACAAAGGTTGACATAAGAAAGCGTACTTTCTTGATTATTAAAGACGATAAAGTGTGAAAATTACAAATTTTCTCCAAGATTGTATAACACATCTCGTTTGTGATGTGATGACCTTTGTGTATGAATATTCGGTTGAATTGACTAGCGTTGATGTTTGCAGCCAAAACAGCTGTAAAAATTTATAAATCATAAATGTTATACAATGCATTAAAGGTCAATTCAGAAATAAAGCGAATTACTATCTTAATTTTTTTTAAATTGAAACAAAATTCAAAAGATATTTTAGCGGTATTCAAAACCACTTATAAAGAATGGTTCAAAAAAGATCCGTTCCGACAAAGTGCGATCATTGCATATTATTCGGTTTTCAGTATCCCTGGATTATTGGTTTTAATTATTGCTATTGCAGGATATTTTTTTGGTAAAGACACCGTAAATAATAACTTAATAGCGCAAATATCCGCAACCATAGGCCAAGAAACGGCATCTCAAATCAATGATATGTTGCAGGAATCGACTTCCGAAAAAACAACAACTTGGGGTTCCATTGTTGGGATACTAATCTTATTGGTTGGTGCAACAGGTGTTTTTGTAGAATTGCAAAAATCATTAAACCTCATTTGGAATGTAAAAGTAAAAGAACATAATGGTATTTTATCAATACTAAAAGCACGTCTTTTTTCATTCGGATTAATTTTAGCCATTGCGTTTTTGTTGATCATTTCATTGGTTATATCTACTATTCTTGCCGCCATGAGTGGATGGATGAAAGTTGGTATATCTCCGTTGGCCATTACAGCATTTGAGGTTCTAAATTTCATCATGTCATTGGTAGTTATTTCGTTGTTGTTTGCTATGATTTTCAAGATTTTACCCGATGCCAAAATTAAATGGAAGCATGTTTGGATGGGTTCATTAGTAACCGGAATTCTGTTTACAATTGGCAAAACAGTTTTATCGTATTATTTCGGGAAAGCCGAACCCGGCTCTGTTTACGGCACCGCAGGTTCTATCGTATTGATTTTGCTTTGGGTATCTTATTCGTCAATGATTCTCTTTTTTGGCGCCGAGTTTACGGCTGCTTACGCCAAAATGTATTCAGGTATTGTGCCTCCAACGGATATTGCCAAAGCCGAAATTCCTACGGCACAATAAGTATTTGGACACAGGTAATTACCAGATAAAGATATTTGTTTTTTAGAGCAAAACATTAAAAAACGATTAGGTATTTTGCCCAACCGTCGTGGCATTCAAAATAAAAGTCCAATCTTTGCGGCAAATTACAAACTTTGGAAAATACGGTTGCTCTTCGGACAATACTCCGAAATATTATTTATAATTTATCTTTATTTTTTCGTCATCCGGCGGCGTTGGCGGTTGGTTTTACTTTTGCGGCGGATAGTTTTATGTTTGGCACTTGGGTCACTTTGATCCCATTTGTAAAAGATAAATTGGCCTTGAGCGATGGAGCATTGGGCTTATCGTTGTTTGGTATGCCGATTGGACTATTAATCATGAACCCTGTTTCGCCGTGGTTGATTCAGCGTTTTGGGCTGGTGCGTATCACTATTTTTTCAACGGTTTTAATGGCTATTTCTTTTGTTTTGCCCTTATGGACGGCAGATAAATGGGTGCTATTTGCCATTTTATTTGTGATCGGTATGGCCGTTGCGGTGATGAATGTAGGGATGAATACCTGCGCCACCAATATAGAAGTCGTGCATGGCCGCAAGATCATGTCCACCTGTCATGGTATGTGGAGTTTGGGAGGCGTGCTTGGGGCTGCCTGGTCGGCCATGATGCTCAAATGGGGTGCTTATCCGGCGTATTATTTGAGTAGTCAGGCCATTATTTTGGTATTTGCTGTTATTTTTATCTTGTATCCTCACCTCAAAAAAGTACCCGAAATACCGCACGAAAACGAAGGGACGGGTTTTCAATTTGCGTTACCCAAAGGCGATTTGCTGCTTATGATTTTGCTCGGTGCGGCAACAGGGCTTTGTGAGGGTTTGGCATTTGATTGGAGCGCGGTTTATTTGCACGATACGCTGGGTGCGGCCAATCAGGTGGCGGCTTTGGGTTTTGCTTGTTTTTCCTTTAGTATGATGGCGATGCGCTTTGCTGGCGATTCTTTAATACCGTTGTATGGCGAGCGCAAACTCCTCTATTTTACGGTCATTGCCGCTGTAATTTCCCTTTTAGTAGTCATATTGGCGGTGCAGATATGGATGGGGATTCTGGGCTTTTTCTTGTTAGGCATGAGTATTGCGTTGGCTGCGCCTATATTGTTTAATGTATCTGCACGGGTGCCGGGGTTTGCGCCTGGCGCGGGTTTGGCCACTTACGCCACGTTTAGTTTTATCGGTTTTTTGGTTGGTCCGCCTTGTATTGGACTGATTAGCGAGGCATTTGGATTGGCCAAAGGTTTTTTGTTGGTGGCTGGTTTGACGTTGGCGACGATATTATGTGTGCCGCGGATTGGGTACTTAAAAACGGCGGATTATTGAACAATATAAACCTCTCCTAAATCCGTAGCAATAATCATTTTTTTCTTCCCTTTTTGAATGCTTCTGATTGCGCCTTGTATACCATAATCAGTTAATATAGGTATAAATTGGCCACTCTCAATAAAGACGGCTTGTGTGACAGGAAGCGCATCCATTCTGCCAATGGCCGGGCTAATTTGGTGGGAATTTCCACCGATCCACACATCGAGGCCGGGATTTTCGTCCAGTTGATCCGCAGCAATAGCAAAAATAGGTGCCCACTGTAAAGGATCTACTAATGGCGATATTGTCCAAAGTCCTTTTGGTTTTTGTTCAAAAATAGTAGAGCGTAACGTAGCCGCCTGTAGTACGAGCGCATCTTTTTGGAGATCGGCGGGGAACACTTGATCAAAGGTATTTGAAGCAAAATTACGGTACGAAATATAGCGTTTTTTCAGGAAAGGCATTTGACTAATGAGCAAGTCTTTATCCGCAAACGGGTATTTTTTTCCATTGCGATAATAGGCCATTACGGGATCTATTTGGCCGTTATTGTCAAAATCTTTTACCCAAAGTTCGAGCGGATGTTTAACCGAAGCACTTAAAATAGCATTAGTTCCAAAATTTCCCCCCATGATATCAGTGTCGCCATCTTGGTCAAAATCGGCTAATGCAATGGTGTTCCAAAGTCCGCTACTTTCGGGAATAGTTGTACCCGATAGTCCATCTTTACTATCTGCAAAGATATAAATCGGCATCCATTCGCCACAGATGACCAAATCGGGTTTACCAAGTTGATCCATATTTGCCCAATGCGCATCTGTAACCATGCCTATATTGGCTAATTTAGGTGCTTTTGCCTCGGTTACATCTTTAAAAACGCCTTTTCCATCATTTTCCAACAAATAGGAACGCGGCGCTACCCCGTAAGCACCGGGTACGCTTCGGCCACCTGCAAAAATATCGATATCGCCATCGCCATCAAAATCACTGGTGGTTACACAAGAGGTATTGATCGGACTGAGCGGCAGCATTTGAGGTGATGCGGGTTCAAAGCGGCCATTAAGGTTCAAAAATAGCCAATCTGTACCATTGGGATTGGTCTCATCAGGTGCTGTTCCAACGTACAAATCGTCTAGTTTATCGCCATTTGCATCAAATAATGCTGCACAAATACCTTTTCCAGTAAAAGTAATT
>JAAFHO010000036.1:15078-17986 GCA_013297575.1 Chitinophagales bacterium | reverse complement strand
GGCCTTTTTCGAAGTAGCGCATGATACCTTACATCCCTTTATCGTTCATACCCAAAAAGGTGCAATTAGAGTGCTGGGTACTACATTTAACGTAGCACAGCGGAATGAAGACCTAGAAGTTACTTTAGTAGAGGGCAGTGTACAACTTTCTCTACCAAATTCAGCCAAAATCAATTTAAAACCGGGCGAACAGGCAACAGTGCTGAACAATACGATTGACCTAAAAAAAGCCGATTGGGAAACCGAAATTGCTTGGAAAACAGGGTTACTCGTCTTTAAAAATGCAACTATCCAAAGTATTATCACTCGCTTGGAAGCCGAATACAATTGGACAATAAAAGTTAAAAATAAAAATATTCTCCAACGAAAAGTCAACGCTTCAGTTGCCAGCAATAACCCAGAATTATTGCTAGATGCCTTGAGAGAGATCTATGAATTGAATATCCAAAAAATATCAGAAATGGAATACGAAATCAAGTAACGCGCGTAATTACAGTCCTTAAATTTCTTTGTATGAATCTAAAACATTACACTATCCGGCAGTTTTCGCCACCTCTATTATTTTTTTGTGCTTGCTTTTTGTCCTTCTCTTTTGTAAAACTGAGGGCAGCACCGATCTACTTTAATGTACATGCACAAGCCAATATTATTGCACTTCCTGAAGCACTTGACCAGATCGCCCAAGTGTATAAGGTCAGTATTATTTATGATATTGGACAAATCGAAAAAGTAAGTGTAAAAAATTGGACGATGAGAAACAAGTCGGTAGAAGACGACTTGGAGAGCCTCCTCAAAGGGCAGCCTTTGACTTACAAAAAACTAAACGAGCAAACTTTTGTCATCAAACCTTCAAAAAAAGGGACACAAACCTCTGGCTCGTCACTTGAACAAACTGTTGCACCAGCATTGCCAATACAAGTGGAGGAAACAATGCGCATCAGCGGTATAGTTGTAGAAGATCGCAATGATGAGCCAATGATAGGTGTACGTATTGTGGTAAAAGGCGACACAAAAGGGGTAATTACAGATGTCAACGGACGCTTTGATCTGGACACAGAAAAAGGCAAGATTTTGGTTTTAAGTTATTTAGGTTTTAATGACAAAACAATCACGGTGAACCAAGCCGATATGGGTACGATTCGGATGGAGGAAAACACCAACCAGCTAAAAGAAATAGTGGTGATTGGTTATGGTAGCCAAAAACGGAGTGATTTGACCGGTGCCTTATCCTCTGTGAGTGAAAAAGAACTAAAGCAATTACCCTCTACCGGCATAGATCAAGCCCTACAAGGTCGCGCCGCAGGTGTTTATGTCACCCAAAACTCCGGTGCTCCGGGTGGTGGTGTTTCCATCAGGATACGTGGTATTGGTTCTACTTTGGCCGCCGAGCCTTTGTATGTGATCGACGGTGTTCCGGTGGTGAACGATAATCGTGGCACTTCCAATAATTTGAGTGAGTTGGATGGCGGAGGTCAATATTCTAACGCATTAAATACCATTAACCCAAACGATATTGAGTCCATTGAAATTTTAAAAGATGCTTCTGCTACTGCTATTTACGGTGCACGGGGCGCTAATGGCGTGGTCTTAATCACTACCAAACGCGGCACAAAAGGCCAATCCGACATTTCTTTTGACTACTACTATGGCACGCAGGAGATATCCAAAAAAGTCCCCGTAATGAATCTTCGCGAATATGCCGCGTATTATGGTGAAGTAGGCTTCCAAACAATTGAAGAGTTTGAACGCCCCGAACTTTTAGGTGAAGGAACAGACTGGCAAGATGCTGTATTCCGCCCTGCTCCCATGTCTAATTATCAAATCACAGCATCGGGAGGGACAGACCGAACTAAGTACGCATTGTCTGTTGGTCTTAACCAAAAAGATGGTATTGTGGTAGGTTCTAATTTTACGCGAACTTCTGCTAAACTCAACTTAGACCATAGTTTTAATAAAAGAGTACGACTGGGTAACAGTTTCTTATTGAGCCGAACCCATGAACGCATTACGTTCAATGATAACAGTAGCGGCGTGGTTTATACCGCATTACTTATGGTACCCAGTGCGCCAGTAACCAATTCAGATGGCTCTTTTGCTGGCCCTTCTGAAGAAATAACCCTTTCTTTTGACAATCCAGTTGCTCGGGCACTCGAAACAAATGACCAAAACACCAAAGTTCGTTCATTGGCCAATATTTATCTCGAAGTAGATTTGTTTCCGTGGTTGAAATATCGTACTGAATTTGGTACCGACATTGTTTATTCCAACCACAATACATTCGTTCCATCTTTTGAACGAGGCAATTTTTTTGGAAAATCAGGTGTACGGCGCAGTTTGAATAATTCGCTATTTTGGGTCAATAAACATTTGCTAACTTTCAATAAAACATTCGCTCAAAAGCATAGTGTAAATACGTTATTAGGCTATGAAACACAGGCAGGCAAATACGAATATCTCTTTGCTTCCAGAGAAAACCTGCCCAATAACGAATTACAACAGTTGAACTTGGGGGATATTGGCCAACAACAAAATTCAGGTGGTGCAGGTCATTGGGCTTTATTGTCCTATTTCGGCCGTTTTAACTATGGTTTTTCCGACAAATATCAAGCGACAGGTACAATACGTGTCGATGGTTCTTCGCGGTTTGGCCCCAATAACCGATACGGCGTATTCCCTTCAGCGGCAGTTGCGTGGCGTGTTTCTAGCGAACGTTTTTTAGAGGACATTAAACTTTTAAACAACTTAAAATTCCGTATTGGGGTTGGTGTTGTGGGCAACCAAGAGATTGGTCTTTACTCTTACAGTGCCAATATTCGATCGGTCAATGTGGCATTTGGCAATCAATTACTCACTGGATTCTCTCCTGATAATATCGCAAATCCTAATGTAAAATGGGAATCATCGTTCC
>JAAFHO010000036.1:0-15068 GCA_013297575.1 Chitinophagales bacterium | reverse complement strand
TTGACTTAGATTTGGTACATAACAGAATTAGTATTGTGGCTGATTATTATATAAAACAAGCACGCGGTATGCTGCTGCCTGCTTTGCTCCCCTCCACGGCAGGCTCTTTGAATCCGCCTTTTGTCAATATTGGAGCAATAGAAAATAAAGGGCTAGAATTGACCCTAAATACCGTAAACACGAGAGGTAAATTGGATTGGCGCACCTCCTTAAACTATTCCAGTAACAAAAATGCGGTGATTAGTCTTGGCTCGACGGGTAAATTGGTAGGATTAATCCAACGACTACCTGTTACACGCACAGAAGAAGGATTGCCCATTAGTTATTTCTATGGTTACCAAACCGATGGTATTTTCCAATCGCAAGCGGAGGTGGACGAAAGCCCGTTTCAAGATGGCGGCACGCGTGCAGGCGATATTAAGTTCAAAGACCTCAATAAAGATGGCGTGGTCAACGATGCCGATCAAACCTATATTGGTAATCCGATGCCCGATTTCACGCTCAATTTGTCCAATAATTTTGAATATAGAGGTTTTGATCTGAGTGTGTTTTTTCAAGGGGTTTACGGTAACGAAATATTGAATCTGGTGCGTCGCGACATTGAAGGTATGGCAGGTTTAGCCAATCAATCAGTCAATGTTGTAAACCGATACCGTACGCAACAACCTAGCACTACCCTACCGCGCGTAACGGGTACCGATCCTAATAACAATCGGCGTATTTCGGACCGCTTTATTGAAGATGGTTCTTTTATCCGTTTGAGGAACATTACGGTAGGATATAATTTTTCAAAATCCATGTTAAAACAAGCAAAGATCAAAAATTTACGGATGTATGCCAGCACCCAAAATTTACACACATGGACTAAATACTCCGGTTACGACCCCGAAATAGGTTCTTATAACCAAAATCCGTTGATCAATGGTGTTGAAAATGGGCGTTACCCTATTTCAAGGTCATACACCTTTGGTTTAAGCGTAATATTTTAATTTATCATTGAAAATCTAGTCAATTATGAAACATATACTAAAGTTTTCTTTTCCAATTTTGTTACTCTTTGCGGTATCCTGCAAAGATTTTCTCAACCGTGAGCCATTGGATCAACTAACGGAGGATAGTTTTTACAAAACAAAAAATGATGTTGAAAAAGCACTCATCGGCAATTATGCACCGATGCAAGATGTGGAGTGGAATGGTAAAGATTGGATGATTACCGAGGTTCCAACGGACAATTCTGCCCCTGGTGGTACCGATCCCGATTTTACACCAATTGATAATTTTGCGGTTACCCCTGATAATATTGTAGTAGCCAATTACTGGGCAATACATTACCGACAGATAACGCTTGCAAATACCATTATTACAAAAATTGCCCAAATGAATTTGGATCAAGATACCAAAGATCCACTGACCGCAGAAGCGATGTTTCTACGTGCGGTAGCCTATTTTGATTTAGTTCGTATTTATGGGGCAGTGCCGTTGATTACCGAGCCGCCCGTATTTGGCAACGATTTATTTTATCCTCGATCTTCAGTGGATGATGTGTATGCTTTGATTATTTCCGACTTTGATTTTGCCTCTAAGCATTTACCTAAAATATGGTCGGGGCTCAGCGAGGGGCGCGCCACTAAAGGTGCAGCATTGGCTTATTTGTCAAAAGTTTATTTGACCCGCCGCGAATATGTTAAAGCCCGAGATGCTGCACAATTGGTCATTGCCTCAGGTGTATATGATTTACTACCCGACTATGGCGACAATTTTGAATTGGGCACCGCGGATAATTCAAAAGAAGCCGTTTTTCAGGTTCAGTTTACAGGCTGTGGCCCTTTTGGTACAGGCAATTCGCGACAAGCCTTTTTTGCACCTTGGGGTGAAGGCATTACAAAAGACCGCGATGGCTGGGGCTCACAAATACCCACAAGCCCGATCCTAAACAATCCGAATACAACCATTGTAGATGCTTTTGAAGACGGTGATTTACGCAAATACTACACCGTAATGACTGCCGGGAAATACTATCCTACCATCAATCCAGGCGATGGCGGATACACTTACCCCGCAGCAGGCGCATCTGCTAGTGCGGCTAATATCAAAAAATTCGTGGTAGGAAGTGGCCCCAATATTTGCTTTATGAGTACCCCTCTAAATTCGAGTCTAGTCCGATACTCGGATGTACTGCTAAACTATGCTGAAGCTTTAATGGAAATCAGTGGCGGTGTTACCTCCAATCCATTAGCCCTGGATGCCTTTAATAAAGTACACCAAAGGGCTGGTTTGCCGCCGCTCACCGAAATAGATCGCGATATAATGCTCCATGAACGCAGGGTAGAATTTGCCTTTGAAGGACACCGATGGTTCGATCTTTTGCGCTCGGGCAAGGCTATAGAAACCATGTTATTGCATGGAAAAAACATTAATTTGTACAACTTGCTTTTCCCTATTCCAGCAGGTGAAATGCAGATAAATTCAAAATTGGTACAAAATCCGGGATACTAAAACGTATGTAAACGTGCTGCTCCGATGCTATATCGGAGCAATGCATTGCAAAAAAAATATACTATTTATGAAATCTGTAAATTTATTCTTTATTTTTTGTTTTGCGGTGCTCATTATTGGTTGCCGTAAAAAACCTGATGCGCCTATTTTACTGAATATTAGCCCTGTTTTTGGACCAGAAGGCACCTTGGTTACAATAGAAGGGAGTAATTTGGCTAATATTAAGGATATTACCTTTAGCGGCCAGATTATCAATTTTAACCGGGCATACAATTCTGATAATGCATTACTCCTAAGGATTCCGGAGAGCGTGCCCGTAGGCGAGCATGAAGTAGTCATTACCACTGACGGAGGGTCTTTTGTGACCAATTTCAAGGTAACACTAGAACCACCAGAAATTTATAAAGTATTGCCAGAATCTGCCGCTCCAGGCGAGACAATTACTATTTATGGCAAGAATTTTTTTGAACCTTTAGAGGTATTTTTCTTCGATAGTATTAAGGCCAATATTGTGGCAACTGACGAAGATTCCATTATTCGGGTTACTGTCCCTGATGGTACTAAAAAAGGTAAAATAACGGTGGTCTCTAATGGGCAGGATACTATTTCGCCCATTGATTTTTATCTTCAAAATACGATTTGGGTCAATAATTTTGATGGAAAAGGCCTTCGCGCAGAGACCAATAAATGGGTTTTTGTGGGCACGATCAACCAGAACGCCCAAAATGCAGTACAAAATGCCAACCCCACGCCCATTGACAATAATTTTCTAAAACTCAGTGGAAAAGACAACCTCAATATCGCTTGGATAGGTGGCGCACAGAGCAATTTTGGCTTCCCCGGCGACACATTCGAGACTTACGGCATTACGTCAACACCAGAGAATACGCTATTACAAATGGACATCAATAATAACGGCAAGGACAAGACTTATATCATCCTTATCTTATTAGAAAAAAATGGTTCCAACAACGATTTTACGTATAAAATTCCCGTGAATTGGAGCGGCTGGAAGGCTGTCTCTGTTCCGCTCAACCGCTTTAAGGATTTGAACGGATTACCCGTTGATCCTACAAAGGTAAAAGTAGTCAAAATCCACTTAATCGACGAAGAAACCAGCGGTAGCACGCTCGAAGTCAATGTGGATAATATCCGTTTTTTAGAAATTTTTTAAATCTATATCACTTACTTTCTCTTTATTTATGAAAAATATCTTAACGCTGCTTTTCTGTTGTTTAATGTTTGGGCAAACGGCATTTGCTCAGGTCTATATCGACCAACTAGACAACACCAATACTTCTTTTTTGCAAGGTTCGGCCACCTATTCATCTGCGCTGGCGAATGGAGAATGGACTGTAACGGGTATTAATACCGGCCCTTATGATGCTTATATCTATAAATGCAATGATGCCACCGCGGGTACTCCATTGGTGGTAGATGCTACGGGCAACAACAAACTATATGTCCGTGCCAAGGCAAGTTCGGTAGGTACACAATTAAGGATGGATATTCAAGATGCTAACGGCTACCTTACTTCTATTCCTGGTATCACTAAAACATTAACGACTGATTATCTTGTTTTAGAATACGATTTTACGGGTGTTTACCAAGATGGCGGTTATGGTGGTACGCCTTGTGCAGCCGGTCCATGCCCTGTTGATGGCTCCAAAGTAGCACAATTATTGTTCTATGTTAATCCCGGCCAAGGAGGTTTTAATGGCACTGTTGTAATAGACTATATTGCTTTTGGCACACCAAATACGGTCATTATGTCTAGCGTTTTCCAAGACCATTTTAACCAAGACAGTTCATTAACCTCTTGTAACTTTATTGCTGGCTCTGGCTTGAGCGGCAAACTGGATGGCAACACCAATTTGATTGTTACTGGCGATGGTACAGCAGGGCCTTATAACCCGTTTACTTATTTGTTCCGCAACCCAAGTACATGGTTGGCATCGGATATTGATGCAACACAGGCTAGCAATAAATTATATGTAAAAATCAAATCTAGTGTAGCCAATACTTCATTTCGTGTTGACCTACAAGACATTAATGACTACCTTACAACACAAGGTTCGCTTACTAAAATTGTGGGTACAGAATATTCTGTTTTAGAATATGATTTTTCAGGCTCTTACGCCGATTTGGGTTACGGTGGCTCACCATGTACCGCCAACACAGCACCTTGCCCAGTGGATCCAACACGGATCAAGGATTTGGTTATTTTTGTCAATCCCGGTTCAGGTATGTTTTTGGGTGAACTTACGATCGACTATATTTCTTGGGGTATATCGCTAGAGCCAGCGGGTCCCTCTGCGGAGTTGCTGTATGAAGACCATTTTAACAATGGTGTACTCGATTATACTGGGCCTAGCGCAGGTTTTACAGTAACCGAATCTGGTACAGAGATGAAAATAACAGGCGATGGTACGGCCGCACCTTATGCAACAGTATCCTATATCCTCAACGACCGTACCACCGGCAGTCCGGTAGTAGTGGACATGACATCTGCTCAAAACAAGGTATTTATTAAAGCCAAAACGGCTAGTGGTTCAGTGCCATTCCGTGTAGATTTGATTGATACAACGGGTTATTCCACTTCTCAAGCGGGTTTGACCAAAATAATCAATGACCAATACGGTATCTATACTTTTGATTTTACAGGCAGTTATTTCGATGGTGGATATGGTGGAACGCCTTGTACCACTGGTCCTTGCCAAGTGGACATGAAAGCCATCAGACAAATATTGCTCTATGTTGATCCTGCTTTAGGTGGCTACAACGGTGATGTATTTCTTGATTTTATTTCTATCGGTAAACCTCTGGGTAACGATCTTGGGCCAGTGGGCGTAGTCAATTATCAAGACCAATTACCCGACCTCACCGCTGCATTTATAACAGATGCTGGTGGTGTTACCTCTAGTTTTGCGAGTAGTACATGGACCATGACAGCGAATGGCACAAGTGGTGCTTATTCATCTCAGCGGTATGCTATCCACGACGGAACGGGCGAATTGATCTTGGCCAACGTAAAGGGCAGTGCCGACAAATTATACATACGTGCTAAAGCCTCTGTTCCAGGTACCGTATTGCGTATCGACTTACAGGATAATCAAAATTATATCAGTAATTTGAATGCTCAAACGGCTACTTTATCTTCTGATTATGCGGTATATGAGTATAATTTTGCCGGTGCTTATTTGGATGGTGCTTATGGCGGCACGCCGTGTACGGTATCCGGTTGTGCTGTGGATGCAGAGCGCGTTGCTAACTTATTATTCTACATCAACCCAGCGACTGGTGCCTACAATGGTACCCTAAGCGTAGATTGGATTTCATTTGGATCACCGCTTGTTGGTGTAACGGATTTAAGCCGCTTGAGCAGTTTGAGTGCTTACCCTAATCCAGTGACGGATATGTTGTACCTGGATTTTGAGACAGTACAATCTGGCGATGTGGATATTGAAGTATATAACGCTGTGGGTAACCGCGTATTAACGCATAACCTCGGATATACCGCTGCTGGTACATCCACACACGCGATTTCTAGCGCTTCATTCGCACAGGGCATGTACTATGTCGTGTTTTCGATGAACGGCAAAAAAAGTGGTTCGTTGAAATTCGTGAAATAGTATTTGTTTAAGTAATAGTGAATTGTGCCCTAATCCTGACGTATTGTTGGGGTTAGGGCTTTTTTTATTGATTTTGATATAATTTTGAGTTAAATATTTAATAAGGAATGAGATTTAAATACCTAGGATAACAATTTAGATTGTTCTACTTACTCAACATCAAAGAGGTCAGCAACCTGCTAACACTCATACAATAATATTTTTTTACACAAAACTACGAATGGCAATCATCAGACCTTCTTGTAATACTTCTTTCTGTAGAAAGAATGACCGCAACATCTCTTGCTCATTAGAAGTGATTACGTTGTCAATATTACTCAAATTTTGCTGTACTGTTTTGGATATACTCACCATATATACGTTATTGTTGATGGTGTGCTAACGAAAGCAAAATACTAAAATGCTTAGGACAACAATTTAGATTGTTCTACCAACTCAATATCAACATCAAAGAGATCAGCAACCTGTTTAATTTCCATGTCAGGATTTTTTTTCATAAAACTACGAATGGCAATCATTAGACCTTCTTGTATATATTTTTGGAGAAAGAATGGCCGTACCATTTCTTGCTCATTAGAGGTGAGTACATTGTCAATATTACTCAAATTTTGCTGTACTGTTTTAGATATACTAACCATATACGTTATTGTTGATTGTATGACAAAAAAATAGGACTTATCTGTTTTAAATTTCGTTGCAAAAATAATGACTTTTTTCCAGTTTTCCCGCAAGTAATTTTCATCACGGCTATATTTTAGTGCTAATAGCACATTTCTCAAAGCCAAAAACTTCAAATTAACAATCGTTTCCTCTGTCAATAATGCGGTATCCAATATTAGATAATCGAACAAAGGAACAAAACGCAATAGTTCCTCCGGTGCATCTGGAAATAATGTTACTGGTGATTCTTTAACGACTGGCGTACTACCATGTGCAATCAGAATAGGGATTGATAGGGTCAATGCTCTGTCCTGCTTTCGGTCTTCGACCCATACATTGGCTATATACCGATTTAATTGCTCATAGACCACTACCACTGAACCATCACTTTTATGCTCAAATAGCAGGCAAATCCTAAATAGTTTGCCTGTCTTGGTTTTCCCTTCATAACAAATATCGGCTAAATTGATCTGTAACTGCTCGTTGATAAACGACGCATTGGTCAACTTGAGTGTCCTCAAATCCAACAGCGCAAATATTGATTTCGGTACTACAAATTCGATGATTTGCACCACAATAACCTTCGACTGAAGTATTGCCCTAACATACTTGTCGTGTGGTTGATGAATGAAATGGTTGATATCAAGTGACTCTGGTCCACTTGCCTTTTTTTTCTTTGACATAGCGGAGCAAAGATAAAAAGGGATTTTTAATTAAAACAAATTGTTTTTATTTTTTTAAGAAAATTAATTTGACACAATAAAGTTCAAGAAAAAAGACTGTAGGACTGTAACTGCACTTCGGCGGTTTATGTTTTGTGGAAAACACCCTCAATCCTCAAATACCTCCGTCACATCCACCTCCAAATTGGAAATAATAGGCGTAGTGAGCAAATCCCCTTCCACTTTAGGTTGCAGACCAATGTAAATACCCTGCTCATTGAGTACCCAAACTTGGAAAGTTTTTTCGATAGGCGAAACCACCCAATATTCAAGTACGCCCGCCTCTTGGTAGAGTTCAAATTTGTCCTTCATTTCTATGCGGCTGTTACCCGGTGAAAGAATTTCGATGATGAGATCGGGTGCGCCGTTGCAGCCGCGTGCATCCAATTTAGCGGGATCGCAGATGACGCAGAGGTCGGGCTGGACTACCGTAATAGCATCTTTATCTTCGCGGGTACGTGTTAGGCGCACATCGAAAGGGGCAACAAAAACCTGACAAGGGGTTTTCCAAAGAGCGTTAGCAATGGTGCGTGTGAGTCTGGTTACTGTGCGTTGGTGCTTCATGGACGGCGCGGCCATTTGCCGGATTTTACCGCGCAACAATTCTACCCGCTCCTCAAATTGCCAAAGCAGGTAATCGGCGTAGGTATAGATACCATTTGGGTCTAACTGGTCAAGCGAAGTAATGGTCATAGCAGCAAAATTGATTTTTTTAACAAAAGTTTGCAGAAACAAATCGTGATATGGCGAATTTGTAGCACAAAGGTAGTCGTTTTTGCTAAAAAATGGTAAAATAAAAGCAATACGACTTGGATAGCACACGGCGTACACAGATTAGACACGGGTTTTAAAGGATTTCTTTAAAAAGCGGATTTTTATTAAGTTAAAACAAATGAATTCTCATCCAAGTCGTCCAAGCCGTGTGCCATATTCAAATCGTCGGTATTAGATATTAACCTAATACCCTCTGCTTTACAGGCTTCAAAAAAATCGGAGTCATGGCTTGCCAAAACACTTATATTTTGATCCTTACACGTGGAAAGTATTATGGCATCGTTTGGGAGAAGATTATACTTTTTCATAAAATCAATTGTACTAGAAACGACATTATTTTGTATCGGCAACATTTCAAAAGCCGAAAGAAATGTTACTGGATCATGTAGTGATAATATCTCTCCTATCTTACCACTTTCTCATATCCCCATCGGCGAACGCCCCCCAAGAATACCTAGTAATTGATATACATATTCGCTTACTACAATTGGGTTAATGAAAATCTGATGGTCACTATCTAAAAGTGCCTCCAACAAATCAGTTTTATTCTGCTTTTCGTATTCAATCAAAATACTACTATCTAAAAATATTTTCATTGCTGGTACCAATCATGTTTTGTAGGTTGATAACCACCAGCATATTTTTGAAGTCCACCTTTAAACCTTCGAATAATTTTGGCTCTGCGGACTTTTTCATCTTGGCTAACAACTCCAGCCTCATTCTCTACGCGAAAACTTGCTTTTAACACCTTAGCAACTTCTGTAAGTGCATTAATAACTTCACTATCCGATGACTCGATGACTAATATCATATTTTTGTACTTAAATATTTCCTACAAAATTACGGCTTTTTTCTAAATCACACGACCAATTCTAAAAATGAGCAAATTATTGATATTTTCCAATCGCATACCCAATTATTCAAATACTTTAAATACGATCGTTAAGGGGTAATATCCGAGTATGGAGAAAATGAAAAAGACAAGGAATTAAAGGAATTAATTAAGGCTTTTTTCAAACATCCAAAACTCGGATATTACTGATTAATGCTCGGCTCTAATCAGCATGTCCCTGATAGCCCCGAAACACTGTTCTCCGAACTTAAAAACGAGTTTATTAGCGGCAAAAATTCATACAATTTTGCCTTAAGATTAATGGAATTCCTTCAAGTACCACTAGACGAACTCCCCGCACCACAAAACCAAAATCCATACTGCGTCACGTTATTTGATCAATAAAATTTTTCAAATAAAAAAGGAACAGATCGAGCAAGAGGGCATTTCATTGGGTACAATCCGATTGTAACCCAACATCACAACCCATACTGCTTCAACACCTCTGCTGGTGGCCCATCCCACTGATTAGGCACATTACCTTGGTAGCCAATATCATCAATACCCATTTTGCTACTCCAAAATCCGGTAGCAGTGAGGTTGCGTACTAGACTAAAAAACGCAATGCCTTGGCTCATACCGGGTTTGGCCTTGCGTTTAGGATAGGCGATATCTTCCACTATTTCAATGCGTTGTGCAGGAGTAATGGCGACAAATATGCCTCCAAATCGTTTGATCGCTTGCGAATCGAGCCACCGGAGACCACCGCGGAGGGGCGTTTGTAACTGCTCTTGGTCTTTGGCCATAAACTCGATAAAAGCAGGCACACCAGCATCGGTGGCACTGCCCGATTGGCTGTCGGCGGGAATGATAATATCCACCAAAATACCCAACGATTTCATTTCTGCTTTGTTAAAAAACGTCTCTTTAAACAGTTTGGCATCGCGGATCTTTTCAGTCTCGGTACGGCCAAACTGCTCAAATTCGGGGTCTTTTTTGTCTTCTTCTAGGGTTTCTGGCGCAAAAATCTCGGGGAGTTCCGCAGCACCTATTTGTGGATGAAGCCCAACTAAACCCAAAGAGGTTAGGCCCATATTTTTGATTAGATCTCTTCTTTTCATTGTAAAATTGAATTAATGATTTGCGACACATCCATAAGCAGACAGCCGTAGTTGCCTACAACCTGCCCGCCTTTCTTTCCTCAATAATAAACTCACAAGCACGCATCGACAGCGCTAAAATAGTCCAAGTAACGTTTTTATCGGCTTGCGAAACAAATGGAGCGGCATCTACCACAAACAGATTTTTTACATCGTGGGCTTGCTGCCATTTGTTGAGTGCCGATTTGTTGGGATCATTGCCCATTCGGATCGTACCTACTTCATGGATAATTTCGCCCGGCGCATTGAGGCCGTAATCTGCGTCCTTACCAGGTTTGTTGCCGAGCGGAATACCACCTGCTTCGTGGATAATTTGCTCAAATGTTTCGTGCATGTGTTTGGCTTGTAAACGCTCATAATCGGACCATTTGTAGTGGAAACGAAGGACGGGAATACCAAATTTGTCTATTTTTTCGGGATCTATTTCGCAGTAGTTATCCTCAAATGCCATTGCCTCGCCGCGACCAGCCATACCAATATACGCACCATAAAAACGACGGTAATCATCTTTTAAACTGGCACCATAACCACCTGCTTCTTTGGCCAGTCCATCGCGACCGGGGAACATACCATTTGTGTCTTCAATACCCCAACCAAAACCGTAAGCAGGCATACCCATGCCGCCCCAATATTCGATATGGTAACCACGCGGGAAATCGAGTTTTTTATTATCGAGCCACCAAGGCGAATAAATATGCAGCCCGCCGACTCCATCTTCGTTATAGCGTTTGCGGTCGAAGAGCATGGGAATTATGGCACCGCGCGACGCACCCGTGCTATCGTGCAGGTATTTGCCTATGACACCCGAAGAATTGGCCAACCCTTGTGGGAACCGTGCCGATTTGGAATTGAGCAATAAACGCGCAGATTCACAAGCACTTGCGGCCAATATAACGATACTTCCTTTTACTGTAATTTCTTCCATTGTAAGGGTATCGATATACGAAACTCCTGTACAAAGTCCCGTTTTTTCATCCGTCAAAACCTCCCGTACCATGGCGTGATTGATCACTTCCAAGCCCGATTTTCGGGCGGGTTTGACCAAGCAAGAAGAGGACGAAAAATCGGCATAAGCCATACAGCCACGGTAACATTGGTTGCAATAAAAGCAGGAACCGCGTTCGTCATTGATCGGCTGGGTGAGGATGGACAACCGCGATGGAATGGTTTTTACACCCAGGTTTTTGTTGCCTTTCATCAGCATGAGTTCGTGCAGACGTGGTTTGGGCGGCGGCAGAAAAATACTATCGGGGTCATTGGGCAGGTTTTCGACCGAACCAAAAATACCAATTAATTTATCCACTTTATCGTAATACGGTGCTACATCTTGGTAACTAATCGGCCAATCTTCGCCCAAACCATCAATACTTTTGCGTTTAAAATCGTCGGGACCGAAGCGCAGGGAAATGCGCCCCCAGTGGTTGGTACGCCCGCCCGTCATGCGCGAGCGGAACCACTTGAATTTAGTATTGTCCTTTGTGGTATAGGGTTCGCCTTCCAGTTCCCAACCGCCATACGCTGCATCGAAATCGCCGAAATAACGGGTTTTCGTAGCGGCACCTCGTCGGGGTGATTGGTAAGGCCATTTCAGTTGGGTAATGTACTTGGGATCTGCTGGATCGTAATGCTGTCCGGCCTCTAGTACCAGTACGCGTGCACCAGCCCGAGACAGCGTGTAGCCAGCCATGCCGCCACCTGCTCCGGAGCCTACAATGATGACATCGTAGGGTTTTGCGGGTTCTTTTAGTTGAAATTTATCCATGTTGACTAGTTTTTTATTTTAATTCGTTGATGTTGAAGAGCACTTTTTTTACTCGGTATTTGGGGTTATCTCCAACTACTTTAACATTTAAAATGAAAAAATAGGCTATTTCGCCCCAACACCCGCACAAAATATATCCCTTCTCCCCAATTTCCACTATCCACCACTACCGATGACTGTCCCGCCGAAAAAGTAGCAAATACCCGTTGCCCAAAGGTATTGTACACCTCAATTGGAATGCCTTCTTGTTCAAATACCGGCGATGCTATCGTGAAAGCACCTCGACTTGGATTGGGAAATATGGTTATACCCCATTGCCCCTGGCCCAAAGCCTCCCCAATACCAGTTGTGGTAAAAGTGAACGGTGCTGATGCCGCAGTACAACCATTTATATAGGTTACCACTACATAATAATCGCCCGAAACTGTCGGTGTGAAAGTACTAGCAGTTGCACCAACAATAATACCAGTCGCCACACTAAACCATTGATAACCAATTGCCGCACTTGCTACCAATGCTTGACCGACCTGTTGTACCATAGGTGGTTGAGGCGGCACGATGGTCACAGTAACAGGGACACGCGGACTCAAACAAGGCTGGCGAATTTCCCAATCGTAAAAAAAATAGTAAATAGCGGTATTCCCAGCGCTATTTCCAACAATAGAAACCACACCATCTATTTGATATGGATATGCAGCACCTGTTTGGTTGCGGAACAAATTATTACCCCCCGCTACGCCCAATTGTAAAGCCTCTCCAATAGGCACTTCAAAGTTCAAATTCACCCTGCTTTGTCCCGCAGGTATATTGATCGATGCTGATTGTAATACCGTGCCGTCCCCTTTGCGGAGTTGAATGGTGCGGTTGGCGGTTGTATTGGCATTGACCCAAACTGATAATAGTTGAAAAGGAGCAGCAGCATTAAAAGTCAAATAATGATACGTATTTGCAGTATAAAATCCGCCATTTCCGATACTATTGTTTAAAGGCCCCAATTTTGAAGCACCCGCCCCTTGGTCACTTTCGACATAATAAGTCGTTGTAGCGGTCAAAGACGGTGTTGTAAAATTAGGGACACTCGCCAATGGCGTACCACCAGTAGGCACATCAAACCAACTAATGGTGCCAGGTGCTGTGGCAGACAAAGTAGCCGTTGCGCCACTACAAGTCGTAACAGGTGGACTTTGAGGACTTTCAGGAATAAGTACGGTAACAAAATTATCTTTTGCCAAAGTAGTACTACCCGCACAATTGGTGGCCGTTAATGCGATATTATAAGTCCCGCTAGTATTCCAAGTATGTGTTGGATTTTGTATAGTCGATTGTGTACCATCGCCAAAAGACCATAACCATGCAGTAGCGCTACCCGTCAAATCGGTAAAACTAACCGTCCCACCGCACGAATAAGTTGTTGTGGCTTTAAAATCAGGTTGTGGTACAGCAGGCGCAAGTTGGACATTGACCACTGTGGCTGCTGTGTTTTCACTTACAGACACGCCATTGATCGTTTGTGCCACATAACCAGGTGCTGAAAATGTCATATTATATGTGCCTTTAAAGATAGGTCGGTGGTAATTGCCCAACGGAAGCCCCGAAAGCACGTGGGAATTATCCGTATCATGCCCATTTATACGCACTTCGGCAATGATGGCTTTACCCGTACAAGCATCTGTTACGATGCCCCGAATGCCGTGCAACGCCTCTTCCATATAATTCAACCAGGAGCGGTAATTGTATGCCCAATTATCTTGCAGACTGGCCTCTGGTAGTAGTTTGGTACTAGACAATTCAACCGTCATTTCCCTACAATGACGGAAATAATTCATGTAATCTTGTCTTCCGCCGTTCACCTCGTACCAAGCATAGCCGTTAACAATCCCATTGGCCGATATATTGGTCAAATACCCCGCAGGACTATGGGCAAAAGCAGTATCGGCATATTCATGCGATTCATTGATCCACCAATTGGTATCCGAAGCATCAGTAGCCCACGTATCCCAAGGGTAATTGACCACCTCTGCACCACCGTGAAAATTGGCGGCCATCACAAAACTCATCGTATCGGCAAAGGCCATAAATGCCTTGGTTTCAGGCTGATAGGCGTTGCCATCGGGGTGTGGGCCATCTTGTGGGTCGGGATAATTTCGGTTTAGATCGATATTATTGGCATTAGATCGGGTGGCACCATTGACCGAATTATTACCTCCTCTGTATGCACCATCGGGATTGGCCAGTGGATTGATCCAAATTTCCATATTATTCACCAAATAAGTCACGCGGCTATCCGTACCATACCGAGAAAGCAGATAGTCGATATAATGCAACATGCCTACATAACCCGCTATTTCATCGCCGTGCATACTGGAGGTATATAAAAACTGCGGTTCATTTTCACGGGTGTTGATATTGTCTGAAATTTTGAGTACCAACAATTTACGTCCGCTGGGCAAAGTACCGATATTGACCAATTTGCAAAGCGCGGGATAGGTCGTGGCGAAACCCTCCATCAAGGCCACATAAGCATCATAAGTAGGATAAGCATCCCAGTTATTGAGCAAGGCTTCTGGTTGGTCGGTCGTTTTGAGTTTGATGAGGGTATTAGGATTGGGCAATACGGTATAAGCATATCCCAAGGTCAAAAAACGTTGAAATTCGTTGCGATTGGCAAAAGCAAATACCTTATTTTGTTGTATATTATCAATAGAAATAATCTTAGTGAGGGTGGCCACTTCAGCACGATCTTTGATCTCGAACGTGAAATACAGTTCCCCTTTATCGCGGAACAATTGGCGGGTGGTGCGCGCTTGTTTTTTGGTCAATGGCGTATCCGCCGCACTTTGGGCGATGGTAATATGCGCGATAAAAAGGGCTGCAAGAATGACGAGTATTTTGTGCATGAATGGCGATGATATTATGAAGGGCAAATGTAGAAAAAAATGTTGTTGAAATTTTTTTAAAATTTGCAATGCCTTTTCATCATAACCAAGGGCCTCAACGCCCCACCACCACCACACGGCTACCTACACTCTT
>JAAFHO010000359.1 GCA_013297575.1 Chitinophagales bacterium | reverse complement strand
TTAATTTTTTAATATACTAGAACTTATGGCGACTTTGTTTTTGTAATTGAATCTACAGCCGCCTGAATGATCTTTACGTCACTTTCAAAATACCCGCTGGACAACCCCGGAATATCACTAGTTGACGGTTGCATTACCCACTGTTTTGCAGAAAAATGAAACTCAGTTGCGCCAGTTGCTGCTTTAATCGCAGCAATATTTCCATCGTGAATGCCGCTACCGGGCATCATTGTAATCCTGTTTTCGGCTATTTGTACTAAGTTTTGTAGTACCTCACGTCCTTCCCAAGCAGAGGCGTTTTGTCCCGAACTTAATATCCTACAAAAACCAAGTTGGATCGCGGTCTCTAAGGCTGCTTGTACATCATCCACAAAATCAAATGCTCGATGGAGCACAAATTCCATGGTTCCTGATGCAGCCTTCATAGCCTTCAAAGCAACAATATCCAGACCGTTTGTATCTGTCAAAGCGCCGACGACTACGCCAGCAGCCCCATTTTCTCTGCAAAAATGTATATCATCGATCATTAGATCGATTTCTGTTTGGGAAAAAACAAAGTTGCCTTCGCGTGGACGTATAAGGACGCATACTGGTATATCCAATAAACGAACAGCGGAACGGATCAAACCAGCAGATGGGGTGATGCCTCCGCCTTCTAACCCTGAGCATAATTCAATTCTACTTGCTCCTCCCGCTTGAGCGGCTAATGCAGACTGAATATTGGCTGCACAGATTTCTATTAATGCCATAATTAACCAAAAATTAAATTATTTAAGTAAAAATTACTAAGATTACGAATAAGTTTCCGACCTTCGGGTTATCCGATTGCACCTCGTGATTACCGATTTACTTAAACAGCGCAAAATTGAACAAATATCTTCATTATGCCTAATATTTTTTTCAACTTTTATTATTACTTTTTTACGGTTCTTACTATCGCCGCTTTGGCATTGCCTATTCAGGCTCAAGATTTGCACTTTTCTCAATCTGATCTCCATGCGCTGCCACAGAACCCTGCTTTATCGGGTATTTATGCTTCTGATTGGAAAGCGGCTGTGCAGTACAGAAGCCAATGGGAGACTGTGCCAGTGCAATACCGCACTGCAATTGGCTCATTTGATACTAAAATAAGACGAAATGGTAATAATATGTTGGCTGGAGGTCTTCTCGTGGCACAAGACCAAGCAGGTGACGCGCAATTAAGTTGGACTCAAATTGGATTGAGGCTTAGCGCTGCACATGCATTAGGAGCAGATCAAGTCCTTTCAGTTGGTTTCGGACTAGATATGGTGCAACGTAAATCTGATATTACAAACCTAAAATTCAAAAACCAGTGGGACGGCGATGCTTACAATCCCGGTCTGCCGTCAAAAGAGGCTGATATTAGAACAAGTGGGTTAAAACCATCCGTCACTGCGGGTATAAATTGGCATTTGCAAAAAGGAAATTTAAGTCGAACTACGGTGGACGCGGGCATTGGTGTGGCTCATATTAATCGACCTTCGGTACAATTTTATGATGATAATCCAGTTAACCTACCTATTAGGATGAATTTGTACGGTTTTTCTTGTATTCAAAATACTGAAAAGTCGGACTTTATCGTTTTTGGGCAGATTCAAAAGATGAGTACCGCAACACAAGCCCTAGTAGGGGGTGGTGCAAGGTATTGGTTGAGCGATCAAACCGCAATAAGAGGAACTATCGCTACCCGAATTGGGGATGCGCTTATTCCAGCAGTTCAAATACAGCAAAATCAATGGGCTGTTGGTGTGAGTTATGATATTAATTATTCTCCATTTAAAGTGGCTACCAGCCGCCGTGGTGGATTTGAAATTGTAGTGACCTATACACCAACATCTGTGAAGCCTGTCAAAGAACTAAAAGTTTGCCCTATTTTTTAGTTTGTTGGTACAGATTGATCCTATTGATCGTTTTATTTTTCAGAAATCCAAAACTCAAATCTTGTCAATGTCGATTCCGTATTTTCGTATTTTATTTCTATTTTTGTTTTTCTGCTGTACTTTACCAACAGTAGTTACCGCTCAGTCTAGGCGCGCTTTTGAGCATGCTGGCGACAAGGCATTTGAAGAAAAGGACTATACTTCTGCTTTTGCGCATTATGGAAGCGCACTAGAAAGAGCCCCGAGTAACCCAAGTTTACAATGGAAATATGGCGAAAGTGCCCGAATGTTCTACGCTTTTGCTATTGCCGAGCAGGCCTATAAATCCATTATCGCCGATAAATCTGCACTCAAAAAATACCCACTTGCTTATTTTCGATTAGGGGAATTGAGTAAAATGCAAGGCAACTATGCATCTGCTATCAATTACTACAATAATTATACCAATATCTCTACTGCTGCGGATGACCCCTGGAAGTCCAAAGCAGTAACAGAAGTGCAAAATTGCACCTGGGCACTCGAGGCCATAAAAACACCAAATGATGTAAAAATTGTTCATTTAGATAAAAAAATAAATAGCCCATATAGTGATTTTGCGGCCTTTGGGAAAGGAGATACGCTTTATTTTTCTTCTTATCGAGTAGAAAAGAAAGATAAAAATTTGAAAAAAAGAATGTCCCGATTAATGATGTCTGTCGCAGGAAGAAATGCACGGGAACCGATGTTTGGTATTCCTGTAGATGATTCGGTACATGTAGCCCATGCGGCATTCTCTCCGGAAGGTAATTTTATGGTTTTTAATTATTGTAAAAATATTAATCCCTCCGAAATTCGCTGTGAACTATGGTTGATGAACAAAGATGTTAAAGGAAAATGGACTAAACCTGTCAGGCTTCCGGAACCGGTTAATCAACGAGGCTTTACAAGTACACAACCCTCCATTAGTTTAGATCCCAAAAACGGACAACAACGGCTTTGGTTTGCTAGTGATCGTCCAGGTGGTAAGGGCGGTTTGGATATATGGTCTTTACCACTAGATACCATTTGGTTCTGTCCCTGTAATAAACCATTAGATGCTAGAAAACCACAAAAATTACCTAAATTTGAAACACCCAAACCAGTAGAAGGCATAAATACTGCCGAAAATGAAATTACACCTTTTTATCACACACTCACCGAAAATCTTTATTTTAGTTCTGAAGGGTGGCAAGGGCTAGGTGGTTATGATATTTTCAAGGCAAAAGAATCAAAGACTGGTTTTAATAGCCCAATCAATGCTGGAGCAGGTATTAATTCTAGTTATAATGATCTTTATTTTTCTTTGCGCAATAATGGCAAAACTGGCTACCTAAGCAGTAATCGCCCCGGATCCTTTTATCTGGACGAACGCAATAAAGCTTGTTGCAATGATATTTATGCATTGACAATCCCAGATCCTCCATTGCCTTCACCAACTCCCGGATTGGAGCCGCCAATTTCAGCCAAAACTGTACCGCCCATACAAACCACGCCACAATTGCCACCTCCACAATTGCCTCCGCAACTTATTGATTTTGTTGGACTTCCGTTATATTTTGATAACGATGAGCCAGACAAAAGAACACGTAAAATAACAACAGCGCTTACTTATGAAACCACCGTTATGTCTTATTTAGACCGACAGGTTGAATACCGACTAAAGCGTTCCGAAGGACTTAGCCCTGAAAATGCAGAAAAAGCAGAAAATGATATTGACGTGTTCTTTGAAAATGAGGTGCGTGATGGTTTTGAAAAATTGAGTCAACTTTGTGAATTACTCGCTGTGCGCCTCGAAACAGGGCAGTCCATTGAGATATTCATAAAAGGATTTACCAGTCCGCGCGCTAAAAGCGATTATAATATCAATTTGGGTAAAAGACGAATAAGTAGCGTTCGTAACTACATTTCGGAATGGTCTGATGGTGTATTGAAACCTTATCTCCTCAATGGGCGTCTTCGAATTACAGAAACAAGTTTTGGCGAAACAACTGCTCGCCTAGGATTAAGTGATGATCTCAACGATGAACGCAACTCCATTTACCATCCCGATGTAGCGCGGGAAAGAAGGGTGGAAATCGTAGAGATAAAATAAAGATGAACTTTTTCGCATCTTTGCACGTTCCTAAAGAACAATAAAGCAATAGGTTGTCGCTTTTTATTCGATTAAATTACTTACTATGAAGAAATATATCCTTTACATGGCCTTGGGATTTTGGGGATACTCATCATGTCCACTAAATGCCCAAACCAATACTGTTGAGACGCTGGAAAAAGGCATTACAGAATACAATAAACTACATCAATTGTCAGAATCTTTGTTGGATGGTACTGCCACAAATCCGAACATTAACGAAGTAGAGACGATGGTAAACGACGGCGGGGCACAATTAGAGGCTGTGCTATCATCGCCAGCCGATTCACTCCACAGCATTGCTTCCTATCTAAAAAGCAATTTAATTTACGACTATATTCAGGTGTTGTTTCAAAGTGGCGATAAGATAAAAGCAAATTCCTTGCTTTTGGGTATTGAAAAAGGAATGAATAAACTAGCGGAACTGTCATATCCATTGGTTTTTGAAGGAAATACTAAGGCTATTACGATACAATGGTCCGACTTTGTGCCAAGGTTATTTCAGTTTAATGTGCAATTGGGCGAACGGTATTTTATTGAAAATCAATACGATACGGCTTTGGTTTTTATTCGTAAAGCGCGCGATCTGAACGATTGGGATCCACAAATGATGACTGCAAATGCAGGACGATTGATTCAAATTAAACAAGCCAAAAATGAATACGATGAAGAGTTATTGGAAACTGCTCTTATTATGATGACAAATATTAGTGAAATGGATGCTGATACGCGTGCAATATTTCCAAATTACAAAGATACGCCAAGTGACTGCTCCAAGATTATTGAAAAAATTCTAATTGAAACACCAGATCTTTCTGGAAATGGCGAAGTATGGGCGCGCACCTATCGAATGCTAGTGAATGAAGGCATGGATGCTCGTTCGCTCAATTTTGCAGAGCAAGCCCTAAGTAGCAACTATAAAGATAAAGAGTTTTTACTTTCCGTATTTCCACTTGCTGTAAAAGAAAACAGAAAAGATTTGGCCCGCAAGGTTTTGGATGAATACGCTACAATGGTCAATAACGACCAATGCGATAACCTAGCCCTGCTAAGTGAGCACTATACCACGCTTAAAGAAGATGTACTCGCTTTAAAATACAAACGCCGCGCTGAACAATGCAAAAAGAACAAAGTGCAGGAAATTAAGGTAGCAGGCCGAGATGGTGGTTTGTATCTTGGTACTTATGTATTGCCTTGGTTAAGAACCGATTGGGGTGTGGTAGCGGCCATTCAGTCGCGCAAACACTTAGTGGAGTTTTCCTATCAGGCATTAACTGATCGGCGTGATAGGTTATATGATTTACGCTTTAGAGGTGTTGATGGTGCTGCGGATGCTAAAGTACGTTGGGATGGATACTATACACATGTAGCGATCAGCAAGATTAAAGGGAAAAAAGGAGGGCGTACTTATAATGGATTGTTGTTTGGTTATAATTTAAGGGAATACCAGCCTATGGTCGTCAATAGTATTACAGATGAAAATGGTGCGGCGCTCAACGATAAACCCATCACTTTTAAACCAAAAGAACAACGCTATATTTTAATGTTTAACGGCGGATTCCATAGTTATGGTCGTTACCTCGCCGCTGACTTTTATATGGGCTATGGTTTATCGTGGAATACTTTTGATCGGGGTAACTCAGATTTTGACAGCAAGAATTATAACTATGAGGGTAATCCGTTGCTCAATGGTCGCAAACAAGGCCGAATTGCTTTAGTAGCACGTGTGGGTGTTACTATCGGCCTACAAATTGGGCCACGTACATTTGAGGCCAAAAAGGCACAAAAAAAGAGCCATTCCTAAACGGAATGACTCTAAAAAGGCGCGGATGGAGCGGGATTCGAACCCGCGGTACAGTTTAATCCGTACGTCGGTTTAGCAAACCGGTGGTTTCAGCCAACTCACCCATCCATCCGTGTGCCAAATGCGGCTGCAAATATACGGTAAGGTTATTTAAACCGCCAAATAGTTTTCAAAAAATATTTTAACTCTGCTCAAGTTTTTCAAAAATACCTCTTGTATTTACCACTTTCCAGCATAATACCGCCGAAACACTCAATGGCATAAGCATATAATACTTGAATAACATAGGGCTAAAGAGGTATAAAAGCATGGGCATAATGGATAACCAGAT
>JAAFHO010000358.1 GCA_013297575.1 Chitinophagales bacterium | reverse complement strand
AATGGCAGCCGAATTATGGATGATTGTTCCCAGTGGCAGATTCGGGCGTTGTTTAATGCTAAATTTGATAAAACCATGCGAGGCTGGTTTAGCGCGTACTCGTACAATTTGGCGGTATGGTGCTTTTGGACGCATGACCACGACCAAGCAATGACACTACTCCGCAAAACTGATTTTGCAGACCCACTCACTAATCTTGATGCGCGTTCTATCCTACTCAAAGTATATTACGAAAAAGTCTACCGTGATGTATTGGAATCGCATTTGGATAGTTTTTTGACTTATTTGCGCCGACAAAAGAGCATAGGATATCAACGAGAAAATTATCAAAATTTGATAAAAATTACCCGCAAGATGCTACGCGAGGGCGGCGTTAAAAAATTAGAGCAGACAAAAAAACAAGCATTGCGAGACGAAATTATTGCTACCAAGGTGTTGGCGGAACGAGGGTGGCTGCTCAGTCAGTTGGATTAAATCTATTTTGTTGGTTTTACACGAGTTTGGTCAATAACCATTCTTTTTCTGCCACTTTGGTTGTCTCCTTTATTTGTTGCCGAAGTGCTACTTTTTTTTCGGTATCCCAATTGGCTAAAAGCAGGATACGACGGGTAAAAGACAGTGTGTTTTGGAATATTTCTGCATGGTATCCAAGTTCTTTATGTCTTCGAATAAAATTGCGCATGGCATCAATATGGGCGTGTAGTGTATTAATATTATTGGTTTCAAAATAGATTTTCAATGCCAAAGTTTTTACGGAGAGATTAAATAAAAGGTCTTTGTATTCCGCCAATTGAAGGTGTTGTAAGGATCGATCATAATTTCCTCTAGCAAATTCTAGTTTTGCCAAATTATAAGAACGTATTTGTTCTTTATGCTGTTCGGCCAATACATCGGAATATTGTTGAATAAACGCCTCTGCCCACTCAAAATCTTTTTCAATAATGGCAAATACGATAATATTGGTGTAAGTAAACCGCGAAATTTGGCCATCACTCAACAAAACACCGGTAGATAACCCGTACTGATAAATTTCGAATGCTTCTTTCGAAAACCCCTTATAACCTGTATTTTTTTTACGGATACAGTAGTTAGCGGCCATTAAAATTAGATCGCGTTGTTCTGATACCTCAAAAATATTACTTTCATTAAGTAAAAGTGTTTTGAATTGCTGATAAGCAGCTTCGTCTTCAGGATTAGTGATGGCTCTATAGCCCCAATAATAGATACCAACGGCAGGAATATTGATGTAACGGCCAGTACTCAAGTATTCCAATGCTTTTTCGAGTAGCCCATGATCGTAATTTGTTTTTTGGATAGCACTATGGGCAAAAGTAATACATGCTTGCCTAAGTTTTTGTGCAAGAAAAAATATGTCGAGATTATCAGAACTATTTTGTAACGTAGTGTTGGTGATGCGGTTTTGTAGTGTTAGCCAAGCAAATTTTTCCGATTCAATTTGGAATGCATTAAAGTAAAATTTAGCATCTCGGAGGGTAGATTTTTCGTGAATTTCCTCCATACTCTGTAAATACGAGTCTGCCTGTCGCTGCAAATTGGCCTGCCTAAACTCCTTCACCATGCCGAGATAAGCGTTTTCTGGATGGTTTTGGGTGTGTTTGAGTAGGTAATAGGATTCTACTACACCCAGCAATCGGGTCATGGTATTGCGGAGGCGGACTTCTGTAAGGGGTTCATTGGGCCAAATTTTTTTCCAAGCCTGTTCTTTTTCAGGCGGTATATTATTTTTCAAACAATGGTGCAAATACTGCCATAATTCGAGCACCTGCTCGTGGCGATTGAATATGGGGGATTCCACACAACGCCCTATGTCCTTCCAATCGGAGGGTGATGCGGCAGCAAGGATCTCAAATAAACGCGATTTTTGCATGTAATACGTGTAACTAAATCTTTTTTGAAGATACAAAAGTGATATTTTATTCTTTAAATTTCAAAAGTATTGGGGCTTTTTTTAAATTTATTTTAGATATTTTTAGTGTTTTGTGTTTCTTCTTTGCTCCTTATCCTCCAGTTCCCTTTAATGAGTAGCCCCTATTATATTATTTTTTAAGATACAAATTTGGCAAAATGAGTTTGTTCCTCGGGCATAGGCTGCTTCACCTTTGCACCATTAATTTTTATCATTCTTTTTGACAGTCAACGACGAATGCACTATCATTTTCATCAACCATTTTTTAAAAAATCATTTCACATGAAACATTTATTAATGCTTTTGTGCTGGGGGCTATTTTCTGGCCTTTATGCACAACAAACACAAACCTTTACCGAAAATGGTGCTTCACTCACCCATTACACGAGTGCTGCCACTATTCCATCGGGTGCGTCTTATGGTTACATTTACACCTTTACTATCCCTGCGGGTACTAAAGTCGCTATTTTGGATGCAGATATTCAAAGTTCTGTTGAAATATTGACCCAACCGACGCTTACAGGAACATGTACTGGCTTTCTCACCTCCTCTAGCCTACCTAATGTAGGGCAATTGGGAGGCAACATAGCCTATAAATTTTTGGATCCAAATGGATTAGCCCAAGATATTAGCGGAACAGTGGTGTTTTCAACCCGTTTTCCCAATGGCGTTACATGCGATGGCGCGACGGCAACCAACAATATTAAGCTAGAAATTACTATGGCTAATGGAAGTACTTTTGAAATTACCCCAACTGAAATTGGCCAAATTGAAACTACCGCTACAGCCCAGAATTATTGGTCAGTAGAAAAAAACTTGGTGAGCAGTAACTGGTTTTACGGCCCCGGAGGATCTAGCTGTCCTCGTTCCTTTTTTCAACGCGAAATAGTGTATGAGTTTGTGGTCTCCAATGGCGGCCCTAACGGCACTCAGCCTTATGGTCAACTCAACCTTTATAATGCCAAAGTAACCGATTTAATCGCTGGACTAAACGGTAAAATAGTTGGCTTTGTTACGCCCAATCCAGTTTCCGTATATGATATTGATATTACCCAAGTAAGTGTAAGTCCCGGATTTAATACCTACAGCAATGTCGAGTTTGGGTTAGGTGATCTTTTAGTATTCAATGGTGCTGGCCCTTTTGTACCCACTCGCCGCCGTTTTTGGGTAAAAGTGTTGTACGATGCTACAACTTCTGGGTGCAAAACAAATCAGTGCGAGCTAAAAGGAAGTTTGGGTGGCATAAATGCTAACAACCCATGTGTTCCTGAATCGGTCATCGATACGGATGCGGAAACCATTCACCTCATGGATGAGCAAACTGGTTTTTTTAGCAAACAAGTACGCACGAATAATGCACCTGGATGTCCTATTTATTACGCTTTAGTTTTTTCAGCAGGTGCAACACCCATGACATTTACACATCCTATAGTAGATCAATTGCCGGCCTTACCTAGTCCGTATGTATGGCAGGCATTTCAGCCTAATAATTTTCCATCGACACCTTGTTCGGTGCCGCCCAGTTTTAACCCAAATACAGGGGAGGTTGAATGGAATTTTAGCACCACATGCCCGTTTATAGTGCCAGCAAACCAGACACTTATCTTGGATTTTTATATCTCGTTAGATCCAAACTTGCCACTACCGTACCCGGAAATCTGCAATGATATTACCGTAACCACAGATTTGATGGAAACATACTCAGGTTCGGCTTGTTTCACACCAAGTGTATATGAAAATTTTTGTTTGTATAAGGAGGTGCTTGATCCTCAACCCAATTATACTTCAGGCGATCTTATTACTTATCGTTTGAGGATACAAAATCTTGGTACTACCGATTTGCCTGCAAACGGTCGGATAGAGGAATATTTAAGCGACAATTTTGAATATATAGGCATTGTTAACGCTTATTCTTCGCCTACTTTTCCACCGGTAACCACCAGTCCTTGGGGCGTGAATGCAGGTGTGGTGAGTCCTAGCACAGATCCAGCCATTCAAATTGTGCCATTTACGATTCCTTCGGCTGTTGGCAAATCATGCGCTCCATACTCATTAAGTTGTAGTAGTGTGAATATTCCGCCTGCTGAAATAAATAATGGACAACCATTTTATTATATTGAGTTTCAGGTGCGTGTACGCAACGAGAGTGCGACTGGAGTGGTTGCCAATAATTTCTCAATTTTTAAGCCATCCTCAACAGTACCTCTAGGCACTTCTAATAATGCCCTTGTTCAATTAGAGCATAAGCCGGCCTTTGAAATAAAAAAATCTGTACGTGCTAGTGCTTCTGATCCTTGGGGACAAGTAGCGGATATTGGACAGCCAAGTGGAAGTACAACGGAGTTTGAGGTGGTGATGTCACCCGTAGGTACACCTGTTTTTAGCCAGACAGGTATAGTCGATTTGTTGCCCAAAAATAATGCAAATAACGATGTCCAAGTATTGAACCGAACGGATGGTCGTGCTGCGGAATTTGACTTAGTCGTTTCGGGAACGGGGATAAATACAGTACCAGCAGCGGATTTTTGGAATGCTGGAACAACAGCGAACAATCAGATTGATAATTGGCAGCCATTGGGTTTGGACTATTTCCCATCATTAATAGGTAGCACTGGTACTACGAGTTGGAATTCAGGAATCAATGCCAATGATAAAAATATTGGATTTCATTTTAATCCTCAGTTGGGGGGAGTCTTATTGGATTTTCAAACAAAAACTGGCCAACAAAACCCAGCAGACCGCCATGCTTGTAATAGCGCTGCGGGAAATATTGCCATCAAACTAATGGAGGGTAGCGCACCCTTCCGGCATTGGAACTGGGGCGTGGTAAATACCCCAGTAGAATCCAATTTGGCTTGCGTTGAAACCCAAGAAATAACTACTAATCCTTGTTGCATGACCCTGCTAGATACGGTTTATCAATGTATAAAACCTATTCCAGCGGTGAGTTTTATGACAATTTGCCTAGCGAACCAAAGTGCACACGGTAGTAATATTTGTGAGATGACTATAACACCTTCCAATACTAATATGGATTGGGGATCGGTATATTTAGACCAAAATACTACGCCGCTTTCTGGTGTTTGGGATGCACAAGAAGACTTACTTACCTTGAATTTTAACCCTTCCATTGATCCATTTGCCCCTTCGGAAACACATTGTTTACAATTGAATTACAGCGGCGTTTACTCCGGTTCGCTCACGATTGCCGTAGATTATTGTGAAACGGGTTGCGATACTAGTTTTGTTTGGACTCCCGAAAATGTGTCCTTGGGTGAAAATAAGAGCAATATGGCATTGACCGAGAAAAATCCAGGCCAATCACCTTTGTATGCAGTATCGTTGCAGTTGAAAAAATCGAGTATCCCCGATGCAAAAAAAGTAAAATTTGTATCATTCCGATCCTTGAATACCGACGCTAAAATTATTGCTGCAACGGGTGCTGCACTTGAAGTAGGTGGTATGCAGGGCAATATTTTGCCCCTTAGCCAGACTTTACAAAATTCAAAAGAATCCATGTTCATTTTGCCCGACAATGCGTCCATTCTTGATGAAAGCCTAGTAAATTTAGTATTTGAAGGAAATAAGCCAACACAAGTACAAGTAATATTAATGGCTGAAAATGGAGATATTCTCCACAAAATGACTTATCCAGTTCAATAACCATAACCCATCATAATTTATGAAAAATAGAATATTCGTGGCCATACTTTGGCTGCTTGGCTGTGCTTTTTCTGCACAAGCCCAATTTTCAAACACATATGGCGATGCCGCCAACAATAGCGTTAACCGAGTAAAACGCAGAGGCGATTTTATTTATATGGCTGGTACACGTACTGGCAATGATGGGCTTCCTCATGCCACATTGAGTAAGATAGAGGCCATTACTGGTAATATCAACTGGACAACAGTCCTTGATTCCATTACCACGCCCCTCGATTTTGAATACATTGAAACTGATCCGGATTTAGATCCATCAGGGTTTTACATGATTGGTTATAAGGGTGTAATTCTTGCAGGAGCAACACAACCGGATAATCAGTCTTTCCTCTGTAGGTTGGATGCTAATGGAAATGTTGACTGGGTAAGGGTGTATGATTTACCCGCAAGAAGGGAATCATTTAATCGTATCATTCGTGTGATCAATCCGGGTGCCATTGCTGTCAGTTATTATATTTCAGGTACGGTCAACAATGATGATACAACACCCGATCTGTGGGATTTTGGTAGAATATTACGAATGGACTTAGCCGGAAATA
>JAAFHO010000357.1 GCA_013297575.1 Chitinophagales bacterium | reverse complement strand
CTGAACACTACCTGTCAAAGGTACTTCTAAGCGTGCGCACGTTAGTACTTCCGGCAGCGCGATGGCAATGACCGGAGTGGCTACATCAGACGCTACATTAACCGTAGCCGTAGTTGTACAACCATTGCTAGGGAGCGTCACGGTGAGGATATAAGTCCCTGCTGTACCTACTGTAGGTGTTAGGGTATTGCCCCCACTTACGATTTGTGGCCCGCTCCAAGCATAATTGCTCGCTGGTGACGCTGTGGCCGACAAGGCGGGTTGCGCTTGGTTACAATTGATGGTTGCAGTTGGTGTGGTTGTTGCTGTTGGCGGTGTAATGTCTTGATTGACAATTGTTTGTATCGTTTTGGAGCAACCATTGGTATTGTTGGTTACTTTCAAAAAATAATTCCCAGACTTGTTCACCAGTGCTTGAAGGGTTTGCGCGCCGGATACAATTTGTCCATTGGTGGTCGTCCATAGAGGGGTGAAATTATTGGGCTGTTGTACATTAGCCGTTATCGGCAATTCTAATACGGTACAAGTCAATGTGGTGGGTGGTGCTACTGTGAAAATGGGCGAAATAGTGTCGGTAACCACGACCACCACAGCCGTTGCCGTACAGCCATTTTGCGGGTTAGTACCTGTTACGGTATAAGTACCTGCTTTACCTACTTCGGGGCTGGGCGTATTAGCACCATTTAGAATTTGGCCATTGGTGGTAGTCCAGAGTAAGTTAGTAGTGGGTACAGCGGTGGCTTGAAGATTAGGACTGAGGTCGAGACAAGTCATTTTAGGCGCAGTTGCATTTACTTGTGGTGCTACTACGTTTTCGTTCACAACTATTGTCGCTGTTACAGTACAACCATTATTTGTGTTGGTGACAGTAAGTGTATAGTTCCCTGGGTTATCTACCACTGGAGTAAGGGTATTGATGCCAGATTGGATCGTGCCACCATTACTGGCTTGCCAATTATAGTTAATGCCAGTTCCTTGTGTTCCTGTACCGTTTAATGTGGTTTGGAGTAAGGTACAAGTGAGCGTTTGTGGCGGCGCAATAGCGGCAGTTGGCGCATTAGCATCATTGGTAATAACAACTTGATCTGTGGCTGTACAACCATTGATGGGATCGGTGGCAGTAACGATATAAGTACCTGCTTTGTTGACCAATGGTGTTAAAGTCTGCATACCAGCAACAATGAATCCAGTACTGGTGGTCCATGTTACATTTGCGCCTAGGCTGGTACTACCGTTCAAACTTAAACTGGGCGATTGGCAATTGAGTATGGCATCGTTTCCTGCTGCTATTGTGGGTGGTGTCTTATTTTCAGTAATGACCAAAAGTGCATCTGTGGTACAGCCATTGCTGCTATTGGTTGCAACTACATTGTAAGTACCGGGTTTGTCCACGTTAACCGCCGGTTGTTGCAGATTGGTACTTGTGAAATGTCCAGTTGTAGTACTCCATTGCAAAAAGGTTGTATTGGCGGTGGCAGTAATGGCTCCAATAGGGTCTTTACAGGTCAATACAATAGGTGCGGATAAGACTAGTGTTGGCGGTGTAATATTTTCAATTACATTGATATTCAAGGTAGTACTACATCCGTTGGCTGGGTTAGTAATAGTGGCGGTATAGTTGCCTGGCGTATTGACCAATGGGGTAGATGTTTGATTACCGGATTGGATATTGCCGTTTGCTGTTTGCCAACTATAATTCCACGATGGATTTGTAGCCGTCAACCCCAGGCTTGTCGATTTAGTTGTACAAGACAATACTTGAGGTACAAGCGGGCTGGTGTTGGGAGGGGTTTGATTGGCTGTAATCACCACTGTATCGCGTGCAATACAACTATTATTGGTATCGGTAACTAACAAGTAATAGGTGCCAGCATTGCTAATATTCAAAGTTGCAGCAGCCGGATTACCACTGATTACACCATTACTAGTTTGCCATAAATAGGTGATATTGGGGGCGGTACTTGCGTTGTTGGCCAATAAACTCCATTGCGGATTGGCACAAGTAATAAGTCCGTCGGCTCCAGCGTTGGCAGGTGGAAGGATTTGGTTAGAAGCCACCTGGACACTACCTGCTGCAGTACAGCCATTATTAGTATTGGTCAATAATAAAGTATAAGTTCCAGCCTTTTCTACCATTGGTGTAAGCGAATTTTGACCAGTTAGAATTTGTCCACCATTACTTGTTGTCCAAGTAATTTGCATACCAGCACTGGATGCGTTGGCATTGATCGGCAAGGTTTTTAATATACAACTGAGTGTGTCTGGTATTTGTATTTGAACCACAGGCAGTCCAGCCTCCTGCACTACTTCTGTCGAACTGGTCATTGAACAACCATTTAACAAATTGGTTGTCAATAAATTATAACTGCCTGGTGCGCTTACGCTCAAGTTTAAACCTTGTGCTCCCGAAATAATTGTACCATTGGTTGTTGACCATTGATAGGCATAATTGCCGGATGCATTATTGGTTGCAATTACTGTAATATTGGGTTGTGCACAAGTAAGCGTATCTGGCGTTTGGATGGCAACAGGCGGTAGGGCAATATCTTGCACCACAATAACCTGATCTACTGAAGTACAGCCACTCGCCGGATTGGTGAGCAATAACTGATAAGTACCTGGTGCATTAATAGTAGGCTGAGGTGTGTTGTCGCCCACTGAAATTTGGCCATTGGTGGTTGTCCAAGCATAAGTAAATCCTGTGCCGGAACTGGAGCCATTGGCATTTAATACCATACTATTGAGGTTGCAATCTAGTGTATCAGGAGCATTAGCCACTGCTGTAATGGCATTTGCATCCGCTTGTACATTGGTAGTGGCGGTTTGGGTGCAACCATTGGTGCTATTGGTCACCATTAAAGTATAATTACCAGCAGCGTTCACTGTTGGGTTCAGCGTATTGATACCAGTTACAATACCAGGGCCATTCCACGCAAAACTCATATTAGTTCCTGAGGACGAACCTGCACCTGAAAGCACCACACTATTTTGTTGGCAAGTAATCATACCAGCGGGCAATGCAACGGCAACGGGTGCTATTAAATTGGACGTAACCAATATAGTATCTTTTGAAATACAGCCATTTATAGGGTTTGTAGCTTGTAAAATATACATGCCATTAGCGGCAGTTTGGGTTTGCGCAGCATTAGTAGGGGCGGCGAAAGTACCATTTGGACTGCTCCATGAATAGTTTAAATTAGTGGGAATACTGGTGCCTAACAAAGTGATAGTATCTACAACACAAGTAAGTTGGGGTGGTGCTGCTATGTTCACGCTGGGCGCTATTGTATTACCAGTAACGACTACGGTATCTAAGGCGACACAACCATTAATCGTATTTTTTACAGATAAAACATAGGTTCCAGCCCCATTTACAGTAGTGTTCATTGTATTTATAGGGCCTGAAAAATTCCCGCCAGAAAGTGCAGACCAAGTATATGTGATATTTGCCCCAGTACTGCTGCCTGTCCCCGAAAGTGTTGCGGCATTTTGGACACAAGTTATTGTACCTGCTGCCACCGCATTGGAAGTGGGTGGATTGGTGGCGGAGGTAACAAATACAGAGGTAACAGCGGTACAACCCGTAGCCAAATTGGTTACTTCTAGGGTATATTCGCCAGTTAGGCTCACAATGCAATTCTTCGTGTTACTGCCCGAGACTATATTTCCCGATAAAGTACTCCAGCTATAAGAAACATTGGCTTGGGTACTATTACCGATCAAAGTGGTGTTATTTCCTCCGCATCCGAGTGGTTGTGGGGGCGAGATCCAAGTGGCGAGTGGATTTGGGTTAGCAACTACGGTTGCTGTTGCCGTTTTTGTACATTCCACATTTCCAACATTATAAGTAACGGTAAGCGTATAAACACCTGCCTGATTCACCACAGGATTGAGTGTATTAGCCCCCGAAACAATATTGCCACTAGGTGAATCCCATTGGTAAGTGATACCTGTGCCAGTTGTGCTGCCTACGCCACTCAGGTTGATCGGAGCACCGTCGCATGGAATAAGAATGGTATTGGGTGACGCAACGGCTGCAACGCTCACAACATGCACCTTCACAGTATCGGTAACGGTACAAACGGGTGAAAATCCAATATCATCCAAAGCAAAATCATTGCCACTTAAAGCGGTGTTTTGGTTCACAATACATATAGATGCAGAGGTACTTCCACCACTGTTCCAAAGTGCGTAAAAGGGCTGCCAAGCACATAATTGGGGGGATACACCAAAACTAGTACCGAGATTTGTACCATTGACCGAAAACTGAAGTATAGCTGGTGCTGCTGCTACCAATGAGGTAGCCCAAGCTGTAAATGCATATTGTGTATTGGGTAATACTGTTACTGTTTGACACCATACAGATTGGTTTGGAGTACCATTACCATTAACGGCCATCATTTGGCCGTTTCCAGAGGTGTGGTCACCACAGGACGCGAAATTAGGGTGCGATTGTTGGGGGTCATCCGTAACTTCATATACGCCTTCGGGCCAGAGATTGCCCGGACTAGGAGTGTAACTACTTGTGAATCCGCCATCACCACCCTCAAAATCACCATTATTGATTAAATTGGTGGATAGATCTACCGCTCTGGCAGTTAATACATAACTAGTTGTTTGTGTTACAGTTGCAGTAGGTGTCAATGTGTTTGCTCCTGACAAACCAGCTGTTGGAGACCACGTGAAATTCAAAAAATCCCCTGATATAGAGCCATCAAGGGGCGTAGGCGTGGGTGGACTACAGAGATATATATCGTCGCCAGCACTCACAGTAATGGGGCATTGGCTAAATACTGGGTGGAGGCTGCAACTAAAAATAGCGAGCCAAAGTAAACATGTAAAAGATGAATTTCTCATATCAATACGAAATAGAATGTTGAGTACAGCAGCAATTGGGAATTGGCTATATTACGGATTAAAGGCAAGTTAATAGGATGAATTGGCATGGGTTTATTGGGAAATTAAGGCATAAAAGTAGTAAATGTTTTTGTGTTAATTCTAAATTAAATTCTATAGCGTTACGGTTATTACTGAAACGATCCACCAGCAGCAATGAAAATGATAAATTTTATTCAAAACTAACTAAGATTATATACTTTTGGCAAAATTTTTAAACTGAAATTACTTGCCTCCATGCGTTACGAATATATACAATTCGCCAAAGGTTATGCCATTTTCACAATCATGCTTTTCCATGTCTTGCAACGATTGGCATTGCCCGAAATACTGCAAAAAGCCATTGTCTTTGGAGGTACTGGTGTACATTTATTCTTTTTACTTTCTGGTTTTGGGTTGGCCTTATCCAAGTCAACCGATAGTATTGTAGGTTTTTATCAACGCCGATTACTCAAGGTTTGGATACCTTACGTATTGGCCTTAACACTCAGTTTGGCGGCGGCAATTACCCTCCATTTATTCCCAGATCGTTGGGCGGCATGGTGGGCCGGTGTAGGTGGTTGGCAAATGTTCTTCCCCAAATATATAGAAAGTTTTGGAGGGCATTATTGGTTTATAAGTGCGATTATTCAGTTTTATTTGGTATTTCCGCTACTGCAAAAATTATATTCAAAATTAAATAACCCATTGATATTCTGTTTGTTATGCCTCGCTAGTTCTGTTAGTTGGTGGATCGTTGTTTTCTATTTGGACAAAGGCGGCATACGAACATGGAACTCTTGTTTTTTGCAGTTTTTGTGGGAATTTGCCTTAGGCATGGCATTGGCCAAAACAATACCTCAATCCCGCGTCACTACATTTTTGGGTAAAATACGCGATCAATATTGGCAACCCAATCAATGGTATAAATGGATATTTGGCGGTATTGTTGGTGCCACTATTATGATTGCCATGATTCTAAAAACAGGCAAATTCGGTCCGGTTTTTAATGATATACCTGCGCTGGCTGGATATGGTATGTTGAGCATCGGAATTTACTTTTTTTGCCAACGCTATTTTACACCGGCAAATCGGTTTTTTCTTTGGGTAGGGGAGTACTCGTTTGGTATTTATTTGATACATATTCTGGTACTCAATTTGTTTATATTATGCTTATCAAAAGTTGGCACACAAATGGGATTGTTTTGGATTCCAGTATTTGTTGTATTGGCATGTTGGACCGGTTGGGGCTTTGGAAAAGCGGTGACGTGGCTCAAACTAGGTTAATTTACCCTATCCCACCTTTTCCGTAGGATCAATCACCAACCACA
>JAAFHO010000356.1 GCA_013297575.1 Chitinophagales bacterium | reverse complement strand
ATTGACTAATTTGAAAACGGGTTGGCCGGTGATTTTGGTGCTTTTCAAAAAGAGCCTGCCTTTTGCAGTAGTTATTTTGTTGATGAGCGCATATACCCGCCTCGATGCGATTATACTCGAACGAATACTTCCCGATGGCGATTACCATACCGATATTTTTGCTGGCAGTTATCGACTACTCGATGCACTCAATATGTTTGGTTATTTATTTGCATCGCTATTATTGCCAATGTTTTCTCGACAATTAGCAGAAGGTAGTGATGTTAGGCCGCTCACATTGCTCAGTTTTAGGCTAATTTGGGCAGGTAGTATTACTGCTTGTGTAAGTATTTACTTTCACCGGCAAGATATTATCGCCCTTATGTTTCATGGCAAGGCAGATATTGTGTATCGAAGTGATGTCTGCGGGGTGCTGATCTGGAGTTTTGTGGCGATTTGTGTCACTTATATATTTAGCACATTGCTTACTGCCGGAGCCAAAATGAGGTCGATGAATCAAATATTTTTGGCGGGGCTGTGTCTGGATTTAATATTGGATTTCACCTTAATTCCCACGCAAAAGGCTATTGGTGCTGCCCATGCTGCTTTGTGCACGCAGGTATTTGTAGCATTGGGTATGGTTTTCTTGTGTTTTAAATATTACAAACTCCAGTTTACACGGACTGGATTTGCTCGAATTACGTGTTTTTCTTTGGTAATTACACTCATCTCATGGTACTTTGTCAGATTAGAGGGAGTGGCTTGGCATATCCAATTTATAGCCAACTTATTGAGTGGGCTAGTGTTGGCGTTCATTACTGGACTGATTGATCTACGGCCTGTATTGGAATTGTTAAAGAAAAATCAGGCATAATACTCCTCTAATTCTTTGTTTAGCAGGGTTTTATCTACGGGGACTACACCCTGCCTTTCACATACCTGTCCGCCAGCCAAATTGGATAAAACCGCAATTTCCTGAGGAGAAAGTCCTGCCGCAAGCCCGAGTGCTGCAACACTGATGACTGTGTCGCCTGCGCCGCTCACATCTGCAATGTTTCTTGGAATTGTAGGGTATATCTGGCCTTGTTCTGTTTCCTGTGTATCTAAAAATAAACCCTTTTCGGAAAGGGTAATCATCGTCCATTGATTTTCTAATTGTGATCTAAGATAAGACGAAGCCTTTTGTAATGCATCCAAATTCGGTTCAATAGAAAAAGGCAAACTATCCTTTACCTCTTTTAAGTTCGGTTTAAATAGGGTTACACCTTTATACGCAAAGAAATGATGCTTTTTTGGGTCAACGGCTACAGGAATACCTCGTTTTTGAGCCATTGCAATGACTGATTGAATTACCTCAAGGGTCAATACGCCTTTATTATAATCCTGTAAAATAATGGCACCAACATTATACTTATCCATCATTAAATTTAACCTTTCCAGAATTTTCTTAGCAGTTAAATCATTTAAATCAAAAGTGTTTTCCTTATCAATCCTAAGCATTTGTTGGTGATTTCCAACTATTCTCGTTTTAACGGTGGACATCCGGCTAGGATCAATAACTATACCTTCATTGGAAATATCCAGTTCTGTCAACATGTTGCAAAATAAACGGCCATCATCATCTCCGCCCACTACGCTGCAGAGTAGGGGAGTACTTCCTAATGCCTTGATATTTAGTGCAACATTAGCAGCACCACCGAGGCGATCAAATGTTTGTTGAAAATGTACAACGGGAACAGGGGCTTCTGGCGAAATACGGGTAACATTACCAGAAAGGTAGCGATCAATCATAATATCCCCGACGATAAGGATATACTGATTTTCGAGTTGGGAGAGTAGCAAAATTTATACTTGAGTTTGTTTTTTCCAATAGCGTAAAAGGCCGGCAACAGACATAAATGCCGGATTGGCTTTACTATAACGTTCTATATCTTCGGCGGCAACATTGGCATCTTTGAGTTGCAGTGCCACATATAATTCAAATTGAGGCACAATCTCTTCTATTGGCGTTTGTGCTTGAAAATAAGGCAACATCCAATTGGCCCAATCTAAAAGCCGAACCGAAAGTTGATCAAGATGTTCCTTTTTATCATTAATTTGGCCATAATGTGTCAAAAATAGATGTTTTGCAGGCCGTTCTTGGAGGATATGAATAGAAGCCAACCAATGCTCTATTTGAATATCTGGTGGAGGGCAAGGGGGCATTACGGGCGAATCTTGATTGATACGAACGCCCCCAACGTCGCCAGTAAAAATTACTGGATCGGATGTTTCAAAACTAGTACTCATTTTTTTGTATCAATAATGGGTAATTCAACAAAGAATTGAGTGCCTTCATTATCTTTTGTTTCAAATCGTATATCGCCCCCGTGTGCTTCAATGATTTTTTTACAAATAGCCAATCCGAGGCCACTTCCTGAGGTCTTGGTAGTGAAATTTGGCTCAAATACCCGATCCCTAATTTCATGTGGAATGCCACCGCCATTATCGCTTATTCGAATAATAGCATTGTCGCCAATGCGCAACAAAGCGACTTTTACATTGCCTTCTCGATCAGATGGAATGGCTTGTATTGCATTGATAACCAAATTATTAAGTACTCTTAGCAAGTGGTTCTTATCAGCTGCTACAATATATTTTTCATCGGGTAGTTCCAAACTCAATCCTACCTCTTTTTGTTCAATAAACAGGTCAAAAACACTTTCTACTAAATGGTTGATTTCGACAGGGGATCGCGCCGTTTTATCAAGATTAGCAAACATGGCAAATTCTGATGCTGTTTGTGCTAAAGAATCAATTTGCTCGATCAATCGCCCTGTAGAACGTTTGAGGTATGCTGCCGCCTGTGTAGGGTCATTGGATAAACGCTCTAATTGCTGCATTGATAATTTCATCGTAGTCAACGGATTTTTAATGTCATGTGCAATTTGTCTAGCCATATCGCGCCAAGCCGATTCGCGTTCCAATTTAACGAGTTTCAACTTGGAATCTTCCAGTTTATCCACCATTGTATTGTATTCATTGACCAAGCCACTTATTTCGTCGGTCGAATCCCCACCATAACTTAGGGATTGGTTTTTATCCTCTAGTTTAAATTCTTTTATTTTCTCGGCAATATTATTAATTGGACGAGTAATTGAATTAGAAATTAGATACGTGACTCCAGCGGCCACTAATAATAAAAACGTATAAATACTCGCCAATATTCCAATAAAATCAGACAAATCCGGGGCAGTTTTGTCTGAATCAAGGCGATAAGGGAGACCTATGTAGGCAATAGTTTGTTGTTTAAGATTTTTTAAAGCGGTATATCGAACTGTAAATTGTTGTTTGTCGGCCATTTCAGCCACTTCTGTATAAGTGTCCCCTTTATCTAGGTTTAGTTTAGCGTTACTATCCATTCTAGGGGCTAAAACCCCAATTCTTCGTAAGTCTTCACGAGTCGAATAGACAATATTGCCATTTCGATCAAATAGATTTGCATCCACATTAAGACTTTGTGCAAATTGAGCCAACTTAGGACCTAACACGGTTGCGATAGAATCTGTTGCAATATTATTATTGGAAAGGCGCAAATGTGTGAGGGTTGATTGTGCCCGTTCGGCTATTTTTTGTGCTTCATTTTCCAGTGATGTGGTGGAAAAATGGCGATAGGTGACTACCCCAATCACAATAAAGCCAAAGGCTAACAACCCTAAAAAGGAGAAGTGTATTCGACGACCAAGGGAGCCTTTTGCTGAAGGAATTAAATTGGTTTTGAATGGTAAGAAACTCCCAAGGAATCCAACCAATAGCATTGGTGTAGTGGCAAATGCAAAAAGGATGGCAAACAAGTACAGGGCTTTTAACATACCTGTTTCCTCCCGCCCAACAACAGCTTTCGTTTGGCCATTTTCAGATCCACCAACGGTCTCTTCTCGCCCAGATGCTTGTACTTCTATGGTTTTTCCAGCAGTTATAGGTGTACTTAATGCCTCGGAGGAAATACTACCTTGTTCAACCACTAATTGATCCTTGTGGGAAATTGAAAAATCATACCGATTCAACTGATTTAAATCTTTAAATGATTGATCCTTATACAGTTGGGCATATATTTGACTCTGTTGAGGAAAGGATTCTTTGAAAAAACAAAATACTTCTACCAGATGATTGGGATCATTCATGCGTTGTAGGCTGGCACGGGTCAAATAACGATGACCTCCATCAGGAGCATAATCTGAACGCAACGACGACGATGAGCCAACAGTGTTGGCTTTACTCCAAATGTCTTCAATCGAACTGCGGTTTTCTGTTTGATCCAGTAAAAATGGGACTGATTCTGCTCTATCGAAAGCATAAATGCTAAGGCTATAATACCTAAAAATATACTTGTTGTTAAATACCAACTTGCTTAAATAATCTCTAATAGAATCTGCCGAGGGTTTTATTGGCCATGCTTTGAGTAAAAATGGGAGTTGTTTATCCGATTGCACAGTCTGAACAAATTGTTCAAATTGAGGTTCGGCGTGAATCGTATCTCTTTCGGCGGCCAGACTTAATGCATAATGCTGGCGAATTTGCCTATCTTTTTCCTTAATGTGTCCCCAAAGCATACCACTAGAGAAAATTGTTATTGCGATAAGGCCAAATAAAGCCCAACCAAAGCCAGTCTCTTCTTGATCGGTGAATATTTCAAATAAGATGGCAATCATGAGTCCTCCTCCAATCGTAATTGCTAAATTATCTTGGGCTTCTGTGGGTAGTATAAAAATACCAATAAGATAACCAACCAAAGATGCGAGAATAAGCGCAATCCCTTTTGGGAGTATCGAAATATTAAATTGATGTAACCACCGAATAATCGTTTGGAAAACTAAAAATAGTATAAATGGCACAGTTGCTACACTTGCCAAAAGTGGTAGGCCGTTTTGCTTATTGCTGATAAGGTTGGCCAAATCAATAGAAGGGGCGCTACTACGAATAAATTCAGACAAACCTGTTATTGCCGCAATAATTGCAAAAAATGCAAAAAAAGCATATAAGCCCAGTACTGTACTAGATTTATGCGCTGATATTAATGATGTACTATTCAAATTAGGCATGGGAGGACTATAAACCGCTCTTAAGGACAATATACCACCAAATGCTAATAGGTACTAGGTGTGATACTGCTCGTCAGCGCAAATGTATTAACTTAAACTTAGAAATATTAAGAACATTTGCGAATACCGTGCCGAATCTTCAAATTTTTACAAAAATTAGTAAAAATAGTCAAACTTTGAGTGTTATATATGCCAGATCTGTAGTTTTTGTGCACAAAAATCTTATGGTGTTCCCATAAATCTATGCACAAAAACGAACAACGTTCAGTATATCTACTTTTTATTTTATAGGCATTATTAAAAAAGCCTCCTCTGCGGCTAACGCAGGGAGGCGACGAAAACAATAAACAGCAGGTTTATTTCTCTTTATATATTTTTAGGCGATTGATACTATGGCAATATCAAAGACCTTTACTATATTTCTAAATATTTGAAATTTTTCGAATCACTTTATACAAGCGAGTCGTTTCGTTTACGTCTTCTTCAAAAGGGTCGTTATCGAAATAATTGGCAGAAATCATTTTAAGCCTGCTTACACGTCCTTTTGTGTTGTGCATGCGCTGAACATATTTCACCCAAACATTTCCACTGCTTTTAATAGCGTAAATTTCGTTGTCGCGAATCTCATTGACGCTATCAATTACCTTACAGACAACAATATCGCCGTGTTTAATAACCGGATCCATTGAATTTCCTTCAATTTGAAAAGCAACAAGTCCGCTTCCTTTAACTCCAGGGATAGAAAACGTAGAATAGTCTTCATCACTCCCCGAACCAAGCGTACTCCCGGCAAATGCTTTGATAGTTGTAAAAAGAATATTCCCTTTTTCAGGAACACCTTCATAAGCATTGCCAGGTTGTGGTGCTTCAAAACCGAATGGGTTTCCAATACCATACAGTATCCAAGTTTCATTAATGTCGTAGGCTCGAGCGAACATTTTGGCTTGGCCATAGTCGATTACTCGTTTATTATCGGCGTTTAAATAAGCGCGGATAATGTGTCCGTAAGATTTGTTACCAAGCACACGCTCGGCTACGTCACCTACGCCTTTACCGTTGCGATCGTTTTTAACGATAGTGCCTTGTTCTTCCAACATTTTGAAGACCTGCACGAAACGGTCGTTTAACTCTATGCGATCATCTTTAATC
>JAAFHO010000355.1 GCA_013297575.1 Chitinophagales bacterium | reverse complement strand
AGACTACAGTAGCAATCAATAGCGGGCCATTATTTGCAGCGGATTGCCGTATGCTGTCCGAAATAATTAAAATTAAGGCGATCAGTATGCCTAGACAGTTTATAGCGAACGCAATTTTGAAAGAAATAGACATAATTTAATGTTTTTATATCTAACAAAGTTAAACTGCGCTGCTCCCAACGCCAAAGTTTTTATATTTAAAGCGTAGTAAATTACAATTGAAGCGTGGTAAATTTGGATTACGCAGGGTTAGGGGTCGATTTCTAATGAATTTCGTGATGGCATGACTGCGCTATTACTATAATCAACTTTCCGAAATACCAACCACGGGGTGGTTAAACTTGAATAGCCCTGAATGAAATTCGGGGTCGTGGTGTACCCCCCTGCCCCCCTGCCCGCCTAAACACTTCAATTCAATTTTGCCACGCCTCGTATCGAGATGCACCCGTTTGGCACTCTAATTTTTGCAAGCCCCCTTAGTCCCCCTGCATCTTTGCGTCATCAAACGTTGAAAATGATGCAAACAAGCATTGATTTAACGGATCAATTAACAATACAAAATTTATTCAAAAACTTAAAGTACCAACAACATGCAATTGTTAAAATTCAATTTTGCGGCCATTTGTGCCTTATTTATCCTTTCTTTTAGCCAACTAAATGCCCAAATGTACACTAAAGGCCAACAAGACCTACACCTCGGAGTAGGACTGGGCACTACGCTCTATGGTAGCGGTTATCGCAGTATTTTACCTCCCCTCAATGTTTCTTATGAAAAAGGAATCACTGACAATATTGGAGTCGGCGGATACATTGGCTATGCCACTTCACGCTACAATTACGATGGGTTTAATGATCTAGATTACAACTGGCGTTACACCAATATTATTCTTGGTGCAAGGGCAGCATACCACTATGATCTATTTAAAAAACCAAAATTAGATACTTACGCAGGTGCCATGTTAGGTTTTAATATCGCAAGAGCGCGTTTCCGTTCAGATAATCCACTCTTGAACGACAACGATTATACTTCACCTTCTTCTGGTGGGCTTATTTGGTCCGGTTATATTGGAGCACGTTACCAATTTAAAGAAAAATTGGGCGCTTATGCCGAATTAGGATACGGAGTGGCCTGGTTGAACCTTGGCTTACGCTTTAAACTGTAGTAGTCGTTATTTGTCGGCGTGAGGGAAAATCACGCCGACAAATGCTCAAAAACGGCCATCCCAATGACCATCAAATGCCATGATTTAGTAAATGTTTCGCGCAAAATGAAGCTTTAAAAACGCTTTATTTTATTTTTACTACGCTTCAAATTATTTTTAGCAGAAAATCTCAGTCAAAGTGCATTTTTTTGTGGCCGAATATTCAAATGTAATTTATAATAATCAATTATCTGGTACACCTCGTATGTACCCTTTACCGTTCTTAAATGGTAAGTACCATGAAAAAAAAGCAAGCACAGTTAATTAAACAGAGTTGGAAGCGCATTGAGCCGATGGCACAAGAAGCCGGTGAAGAATTTTATAGGAAACTTTTCAATAGTGAACCCTTGATTCGGCACATGTTCAAAACCGATATTGCGAGCCAAGCCCTCAAACTGACAACGACACTTGCTTACGTGGTGGAAAACATTGATCGATTATCCTCATTAAGACCGCAAATCCGTCAGTTAGGGCAGCGACATATAGACTATGGTGCTCAACCAGAGCATTATCAAGTGGTTTGTGAGTGTATGCTTAAAGTACTATCGGATGGAATGAAAGAGGAATGGATACCAGAATTAGCGGAAGCATGGTCGGATCTACTTCATTGGATTTCTGATAACATGCAACAAACGTTTGAATAGCTACAAGAAATGACATTACGCCACTTACTCTTTTTTGCTCAGGTTCTGTTTATATCGGCTATCATGGATGCTCAATCGCAGCCACAAGCCGATCTTATTTTCAGGCATTTAAGTGAAAGTGATGGATTGAGCCAAAACACGATCAATTGTTTTCTGCAAGATCGCAATGGTATGCTTTGGATTGGTACATATAGCGGTCTTAATCGCTATGATGGCATTCATTTTAAGGTATTTAAGCAGACTAAAGATACACTTTCACTCCCACAAAACACCGTACACGACCTCTGCGAAGACCTTTTGGGTAATATTTGGGGTGGCACTGAAGAAGGTGTATTTTGTTATTCCCCTTCTTTAAATCATTTTAAAAATTATAAAAAAACAGTTAGCGGTAGCAAGATCAAAGCAGGTAGTATCCTTTGTGACCGTGAGGGCAATATTTGGGCAGCAGGCTCCTTAGGGTTTCTAAAATTCGATCCTGTACAGGACAAATTCTACTCAGTACAGTCAAAAGAACCCAATTATGCCTTCAAAAACCCATCTTTCTTCAAAAATGGTATGGTAGATGACCCATCAGGAGATGGAATATGGTTGTGTTCGCGCAGTGGCCTCTTATTTTATGAAAAAAAAACCGGTCGGTTTATACAAGCGAGCAACCAAGTAAATAGTCCTGTTTTTTCTGATCATAATATGAGTGCTTTGACCATTGCGGTAGAAGCGGGAAGAATATGGGGATTCGATAACAAAACGCAAGAAATATTACAATTTGATCGACATGGGCAGGTTTATCGGCGCATTTCGGTCGCCAATGCGCTACCCAATGCGCCAGGGGCTACCTTGTTTGAAGACCGGGAACAGCGGTTATGGTTCTCTTCTTGGCATCCGAGTATTGCTATGATCCAATACCGCGATGGAGTGAATATCCAAAGGCTGAAACATGACCCGGCTAATTCTGCTGCGCCAATTGGTGATTTTTTTTGGAATGTATGGCAAAACACTGATGGGAGTATTTGGTTAGGCACACCAGAAGGTATTTCTATCTGCAATCCGAATCGCTCGTTTTATAAAATCCATAGGTTATCGGCGTTACTACCCGAATTATTGCAACATGATTACGCCATAAATGCAATAGCCGAAAACCCGCAAGATGGTTCTTGGTGGATCGCAACAGATGAGTTTGAAATCATACATTATTGGCCCAAAACTGGGCAATTCCAAATCTATGATACCCAAAAAGCACCTTTCAATGCTTTGAAATTACAGATGGGTCATGTGTATAATTTCCGCTTTTTGGGGGAAAAAGTAGTGCTAATAACTGGTAATGGCGCATGGACATTGTTAGAAAAAACAAAGCGATTCGAGCCTTTTGAAGTCCCCAAAAAACCTGATTTTAAAATTCGAGATGTGCTTTTTATGGGTGATTCAGTGCGTTGGTGCGTGGACAATACACATATCCTGCGCTGGGAATGGAAGACAGGGAAAACGCAATTATTTGGTTTCGAGCAAGATACTTTTCCCGATGGCCAAAAACCCAATTTGTATAATTTGCGCTTTGATCCAACAAGACAACGGATTTGGATGATCGCAACTGATAAAATGTTGGCTTATTTTGATTTAAATGGTCAAAAATTGACTCCTTTTTTGCTATCAAAAGAGGATCTTACAGAGCGCATTGGGGGTTTTATGGGTCTTACCCTTGATCAATCTGGAAAATTATGGATTCCATTTAAAGGCCAGGGCTTATATAGTTATAATCCACTAAAGCAATTGGCTACCTTGCGCCGAGAAGCCGATGGATTGGCGTACGAAAACATGTTATCGGTGAGTGTGGACAATAAAGAAAGGGTGTGGTGTGGTTCGTACAATAAAATTTCGGTATTTGAACCACATGAAAATTGGTTTTACAATTTCAATATGCCAGCACACTACCGCAGTGCAGGGTATGTTAATCGCTCTACTCCACTCGCCAATGGCCATATATTATTCAGTTTTGACAGCGACTTGGTAGAGTTTTTTCCCGAAAAAATAGGGACGCAATCTGCCCCAACAACGCCGTTGCTTAGTTTATTACAAATTGGCAACACCCAACAACTACTTACCAACGAAAACCTCGTCACCTTAGCGCCAGATGAAAATACCATTGGTTTCCAATTTGGGACACTGGCGGATCCGGTCTTTTCACCCAGCGATCTGTTTTATCGCCTCGATGGTATAAATACCCAGTGGGTGGCCGCAAATAGTACACCCGAAGTAGTCTATACCAATTTAACACCCGGTACTTACCAATTTCACCTCATTGCCAAATCAAAAGATGGCCAATACAGCAGCCCTGAACGCGCTATCAAACTGGTCATTAGCCGAAAAATTTATCAACAATGGTGGTTCCGAATTGGAGTACTCTTGCTGACTGGTTTATTAGGCTTTCTTTTTTACCGCAGACTGAAATATGAAAAAATGAAACTTACTAAACTCGAACGTCGTGCGGAATCGCTGGAAAAAGAAAAAGCCCTTGTCTTGTACGAGAACCTTAAACAGCACCTCAATCCGCATTTTTTGTTCAATTCTCTCACATCGCTGAGCAGTTTGATCCGCATCAATCCGCTGATGGCTAGCGATTTTTTGGATAAAATGAGCCGCGTTTATCGTTATATTTTACGCAGTCGAGAGCAAGAAACTGTACCGCTTGGGCAGGAACTCAATTTCGTTAAACTTTATGTTGCGCTTCAAAAAACCCGTTTTGAAGAAGGATTAATTGTCAATATTGATATATCAGAAGATTACTATGACCGCAAAATTGCGCCTGTTACCCTTCAAAATTTGGTCGAAAACGCGATAAAACACAATAGTACCGATATTGACGATCCACTTGTGATCGAACTTTCCATCGAAGAGGAGTACCTCACGGTGCGTAATAATTTACGCAAACGCGCATTTGTGGAAACCAGTAATAAACAAGGGCTCCAAAATATGACGGCATTATACAGTTACTTAAGCGAACGGCCATTGGTCATCATCGAAGATGAAGATTTTTTCATCGTTAAAGTACCATTGCTCACCACTCTTAGCATATTACCATAAATATGAAAGTACTCATTATTGAAGACGAAAGCCTAATTGCACGCGAGTTACAATTCAAAATTGGGCAAATTGCTCCAGATCTAAAAATTCTAGGTGTTCTACCCAGCGTAAAAACGGCCAACAAGTGGTTTTTAGAAAATGCAGAACCTGATCTTATTTTTGCTGATATTCAACTCAGCGATGGGGTTAGTTTTGAGGTGTTTGAACGCTACGAACTACAATGCCCTATTGTATTCACCACTGCTTACGACGAATACGCTATCCGTGCATTTAAAGTAAATGGCGTGGATTATCTGCTGAAACCCGTGGATAATGAGGAACTTACCCGAGCCATTAGTAAGTGCAGGACGATTGTAGAAAGCAAGGCGCAATATCCCAAAGATATGCAGCAATTGCTCAAAATGATCGCCGCTCCGCAGGCTGCCCAAACGGAATACAAAGAGAAATTTGTGGTCAGTTACCGACACCAATGGTTGCCTATATTTACCAAAGATATCGCCTGCTTTAGTCGGGATGGGGTCAATTACTTACACACATTTACCGGAGAACGCTATGTCCTCGATTTCACAACCCTCGATGAAGTGGAAGAACTACTCGATCCACGCCTGTTTTTCCGCGCCAATCGGCAATATATCATCCATGCGGATGCTATTCAGAGCGTAAAACCATTGGAAAATCAAAAACTGGTGCTGACCATGAAAGCACCTGCAAAATTAGAAATAGATATTAGCCGCGAAAAAGCACCGGGATTTAAGCGGTGGTTTGAAAAGTAAAAAAAGTGCCGCAAATAGTACATTACAATGTCCGAAACCGAACATACTTAGTTCGGCTTCGGACATTTTTTTTAAAAAAACAAAATTCAAATAATTGGTTATCAATATGTTATAAAATTGGCTTGGTGCTTGGGTATATTAAAGAGGGAGCGAGTAGAATTATGCCATAAAAAAGCATCCAATTTTTCTTTCCATTGTCAATGACATTTATTTAAGTTATACAGCTATGATTTCCAACTATCTATCACTTGCATTGCGCAATTTGGGCAAAAACCGCCTTTATACATTCCTTAATATCATTGGCCTTGCGGTTGGGCTAGGTACCAGTATCTTAATTTTGCTTTGGGTAACCGATGAATTGAGTTACGACAAATTTCACGAAAAACTGCCTAATATCCATCGGATCATGCAGCACCAAACCCAAGGTGGTGTCACTTATACCTTTGCATCCACACCGGGTCCTTTGGCAGCGGCATTGCGGACTGAATTGCCAGAAATAGAGCGGGCAGCGCGTACCAGTTG
>JAAFHO010000354.1:5101-6290 GCA_013297575.1 Chitinophagales bacterium | reverse complement strand
TTGTATTTACGGATAAAAGTTTTTCCAATGAAGCCATCAACCAATGGACTTGGCGTTTTGATGATGGAACGCCTAATATGGTTCAAAATAATAGCAACAATGTGAGCCATACCTTCACGCAACCGGGCGAGTATGAAGTAGAACTTATTATCAGGAATACTGCGGGCTGTATTGACACCTCCTATAAAGTACTTATACAAGTAGGCATACCGCTTACGGGTGATTTTGCTGCTAGTAAACTATCTATTTGCCCCGGCGATTCCATTACATTCAATAGTCTGTCCACTGATCCCCGTATTGATGCTTGGCATTTTTACTCCGATAGCGATCGGCAATGGCATTGCTTTCAAAACCAAAATCCTACTTGGACTTATGGTTATCAAGCAGGACCAATGGATGTTTCTCTGATGTTGGAATATAATGGTTGTTATAATACCATCACAAAAGAGGACTATATCGAGTTGAAAGGGCCAATTGCTAAATTGCACTATAAAACAACCTGCGAGAATACGCTTTCTTTCGGTTTTACCAATGAAAGTACCGGCGCAACCAAAATTCAATGGTCACTAGGCGATAGTACGCTAAGTTCATTGTCCCAATTTACTCATTTATACGATACAAGTGGCACTTATCAAGTCATACTTACTGCCGAAAATGCCACAAGCGGCTGCCCTGCCTCCAAAGATACGGCAATAGTTTATGCAACGCAATTAAAATCGGACTTTGAATTGCCTTATTATATATGTGGTGGACAACCTTACGATCTTTCAGGCGTTTCGTCAACAGATGTAAATGCTGCTTGCTACAAAGGTTATACTTGGTATTTTGATTTCCAACGACCAATCCGAACGGCTGATGTGGTTACGCCTTTTACTTTTTTAGATAATGGAATCCACGAAGTAGCATTAGAAGTAGAAGATATAAATGGGTGTAAAGATACCATTCGCCAAGATATTAAAGTATTTTTGCAGTACCCTAAATTCGACATTAGTGATACTGTGATTTGTTTGCCAGCCACACTTCAATTCACTGATTTTAGCAGTGCCGACACTACATTAACGCAATGGTCATGGGATTTTGGTGATGGCAGCCCTGTGGTAAGTGCGACTAATACGTCACATACCTTTAGTGTTTTACCGCCAGGAACCGATACGATTGTTGTGACTTTAACAGTTACAGATACCCTCGG
>JAAFHO010000354.1:0-5091 GCA_013297575.1 Chitinophagales bacterium | reverse complement strand
ATTACCCGTAATATAAAGATATACAAACCTGTTAGTCAAGCATTTATATCACCCAGCAGCACAGTGTGTGAGGACAAATTATTGACTATGCTTGGTACAGAATTTTTTGGTGGCACATCTGGTTTGAGTTGGTCATGGGATTTTGGCGACGGCAGTGCCACCCAAACTGGACAAGCAGTCAATCACGCCTATACGCAACATGGCGATTATACAGTTACCATGACTTATACCGAAATTGCAACAGGCTGTACCGATAAAATAGCGAAGATTGTAAAAGTGCAAAGTTATCCAACAGCTAGTTTTAGCACTAACGTTGATGGTTTAAATATTATTTGTTATCCACAAAACCTTCAATTGACCAATACATCCACCACGGATTACCCCCTAAATGTAACATGGGTTATTGCGAATGGACAACTGGCCTTTGGCAACACTACGGCCACCGTTTTCCCAAAAGGCACTTATCCCGTTCAGATGATCGTCACGACCAGTTATGGATGCGCAGATACTACCTCACAATCCTTTACTGTTGTAGGGCCAGAAGGTAATTTTGCTATGGATAAAAATTCTATTTGTGTAGGCGATATAATCAGTTTTAATCTTTTAGATACTGCCGATATTTCATCATTTTCTTGGTCTTTTGGTGATGGCACCACGGCCGATAATATCAACCCCGTCAGTCACCAATATAATTTTTTACCACCAGCGGGGAGTACTGTCGCCAAATTAATCCTTCGCGGTGAGGATGATGCATGCACATTTACAATTGATAAACCTATTAATTTTTCTAAGGTAAATGCTGCATTTTCAACGGTTCAAGATCCTGTTTGCTTGGGATTGCCCCATGAGTTTGTAAATAACTCTACCGATGCCGACCAATGGCAATGGTCTTTTGGTGATGGAAACAGTGCCAACAATGCAGCACCCACACACGAATACAGCACAGATGGTCAGTTTAATGTAACGTTGGTCGTTACTGATTTGCCTTTAGGGTGTAAAGATACCATCGTTCAAGTGGTCAATGTAGCAGGATTGCCCAATTTTGAGGCTATTGGCACAACCGTTTGCAAGGGGGATACGGCTACCATAGGACTAATCAATCCAATTCCTGGCGCAACCTATACTTGGTCACCTGCTGCTTCCGTACTCAGCCCTCAAAATAGCTCAACAGTACAAGTAGTGCCTCAGGCAACCACCACTTATGCGGTATCTGTTTCCATTGCCGGTACCGGTTGTATGGATTCGGATACCGCACTGGTATTTGTACCAGGATTCTATCAAGGTGCTACTGATCTGGATACATTAGTGGATAAAAATCAGCCAGTTACGTTGCCAGTTGTATTTGATCCTTTGTACAATTTTAACTGGCAACCAGAAACACCTGAAGGAATGCCTCCCGTAGTGCGATATGATGGCACAGATACCTTAATTTATAATTTAACTGTCACAGATCAATTTGGGTGTTTGGAGCGCAAATTTATCTTTATTATAAGGGTTTTTCCTCAAGATATAAAAGTGCCCAATGCTTTTACTCCCGGCAATGGAGACAACACAAACGATACTTTTGTCTTGATCCCCGATGGAGAATCAGGTTTGATTGATGTAAACTATCTAAGGATTTACAACCGCTGGGGGCAAAAAATATTCGAGGGAAAAGGCACTGATGCCACAGTTGCTTGGGATGGTTTAGTGGATGGCAAACCTGCGCCAATGGATGTTTATATCTGGCAGGCATCTGTTACCTTTAAAACAGGTAGGGTACAGGTGCTCACCGGGGAAGTAACCTTGATTCGGTAGTAGGTTTTTTAACAAAAAGTACGAGTGCATAGGTTAAGTACCTGTGTACTCTTACCAGCATACGAAACTAATTCGGCATAAGGTCTATTAACCATGATGACAAATATCATTGTTTAATCTGTGGCCAAATGCTAACTTGCCATTTTTTACAGAGTATTAACTTTATAAATAATGGCAGTATCTACACTTAAACATTTCATATTCAGTTTACTTGAGGCGCGTGTTCTTAGGCGTTTTGTATTGCTTTCCCTATTTTATTTCTTCACCGTATGTCCAATTTTTGGTCAAGAACACATATCCTCTTATCCAAAAGAATGGACATTTTTATTTGGCGCTGGTGCTGCAACTGCAACTGATGTTGGAACACGACACCTTTCACAAGAAATAGGTGGATACGATACTTATAGATATAGGGTTGGTATTAGCGCAAGCGTCAATTACGCTTGGCACAGGCGGTGGAGTACAACACTTGAGTGGAATAGGGGAGGAAGTGTTGTAAAATGGGACGTACTCACATCCAGAAAGACAAAAGAAATATCAACGGTTATCCATGCTTTTTCACTTGTTTTTGAAAGAAGATTTGCCTTTCGTAAAGACCAATACTTCTATTCAGGTTTGGGGCTTGGAGTTTACCATTTTGCAAAGGAGACAACACATGTTTATGGATCTCCAAGTTATAATTCATGGTTTTCTCGGTTTCCTGTACCACTTATTAAGCCCATTGGCATGTGCTTCGGGCTTGGGCGGGTAAAAGGTTATCTTGAAATGGGGCTGTTCACCCTCCCAATATTGAGTGGTGGCATCAAAGTCCGCCTTTAATTACTTCAAACTAGCCCCGCTATTCATCAATTGTAACGCCTTCTCAATAGCAGGGTCATCGCTATTTATAATTTTGAACTGCGCCGTATCTCCAAAAAGCACTCTTGCCATTCTCGATTTAAGCCTTAATTTCAATTCATTCTTGGATTGCATCAGTTGCTTTTCGTCGCGTTTTGCACCTTGTTTTACGCTATAATCTGCTAGTGCAGTTAGCACATCATCACCGACTTTAAAGTTTTGCTCAAATTGGGTTGCATCAGTAGGCATATTTCCTTTATGCTGTTCCAGCCACCTTGAAACAAATTGAGGCAAGTGGCTATTCATTTCATTAAAAAATGGATTAAAATAACTCGTATCCAATGGAATAAAGACATCCGGTGTAATACCGCCACCGCTATAAACTACACGTCCCATTCCTGTATAAAACTTGGTTGTATCTGCAATCGTAATCTTCGTTCCGTCTGTCAATTCTCCCGATTTGAATCGGTTGGCTTCTTCATTATCGTAGTTCGTATTGCCTTTATAATTCCTTTGGATACAGCGCCCACTGGGGGTAAAATAGCGCGCAACAGTAAGTCGCAACCGGCCTTTATTAGAGAGCGGATACTCCTCTTGCACCAACCCTTTGCCAAAAGAGCGGCGACCAATAATCCAGCCTCGGTCGTGATCCTGAATAGCGCCTGCCATAATTTCGCTGGCTGATGCCGAGCCTTCGTCAATTAATACAGCAATTTGTTGAATATTAAAACGCGCCCGGCCACTGCTATTATACTCTTGTCGGCTATCGGTACGCCCCTCGGTATAAACCAATAATTTGCCTTCTGGAAAAAATTGACTGAGCATTTGTGTGGCCTCATCTAGGTAACCGCCTGGGTTACCACGCAAATCTACCACTAAATTACGCATATTTTGTTCCTCCACCATAGGCCGTATTGCCTCCATGAATTCCGTATAGGTTTTAGATGTAAAACGATTTACCTTGATATATCCCGTTTTTTCATCCAGCATATAGGCGATTTCTACGCTATTGACTGGAATACGATCACGCAATACCTTAAAATCGAGTACATTGCTTCCCCTCAAAATAGATAAACGCACCTCTGATCCTTTTTCACCGCGCAATTTTTTGTAAATCCTTCCATTATCTATTTTAACGCCAGCCACAATACTATCATTGATCTTAATAATTTTATCACCAGCCAAAATACCGGCCGATTCGCAAGGACCGCCGGGTAGGGGAGTGACCACTAAAATTGTATCATCCAGCATCAAAAACTCAATGCCTATGCCATCGAAGCCACCTTTCATGTCTTCGTCCACTGCCAATGCTTCTTCAGGAGTAATATATATGGAATGAGGATCTAATTGATCTAATAAGTTGCGAATGGCTTTTTCTTTAATGCTATTTACATCTACGGTATCGACATAGCGCGCTTTAACAAATTGCATAATTTCATCCATTACAGAGCCTGGATGGTTTTGCTGAACAGATGATTTTGTAAAATGCCGTTCACTACGTGGTAATTGTTGCCCAATAAATATTCCTACAGCAAGTGCAAGGGCAAATAACAATGGAAACCTAATTTGAGGTTTGGTATTTAAGGATTGATCGGACATATATTTTGCCGTTTTTTTAATTTTTTTCTTAATTCTTTATTAAATTGATAATTCTGTCTAATTTTGCCGACAAATATTATATACCTTTCAACAATGATTGACCAATTAGATCGCCAAATTCTCGCAAAATTAGTAGAAAATAGCAATATTCCCTACACTGAATTAGCCAAGCAACTTTTTGTATCTAGCGGTACCATTCACGTGCGCATGACCAAATTGGAAAAGTTAGGCATGGTAAAGGGTGCAACTTTGATTTTGGACTACCACAAATTGGGATACGATATCACAGCATTTTTGGGTATTTACTTGGATAAAAGTTCTTTATACGATGATGTTGCCAAACAATTACAAGGTATTCCTGAAATCGTTGAGGCCCATTACACCACTGGTCTGTACAGTGTTTTTATCAAAATCCGCTGCAAAGATACCAATCATTTACGCGAAATATTGCACGATAAAATTCAGAAAATTAATGGCATTCAAAGAACTGAGACATTTATAGCACTGGAGGAGAGCATCAATCGCCCTGTTAACCTAGTTGAATAGGTTTTTGGTGCGTTTTTTTAGGAAAAAACCTTGCATATTCATGTAACTACTTTATATCTCCAAGCCTATCAATACTTTTATCGCTACATTGCCGGGGCTGCTCATCTGCTATGTGATGTTCAGAATCGATAAACACGACCGGGAGCCCCTGCTTCCGCTTATTGTCTTTTTTCTTTTAGGAGGGTTAGTTACGATACCAGCGATCAAAGTAGAATGGTGGGCCATGGATGCTTTGTCGGTAGAGAACAATCGAAGTATTTGGGATAATTTTTTATTAGCATTTTTTGTGGTGGCCTTGTGGGAGGAACTTTT